>NZ_SUMG01000025.1 GCF_009910325.1 Isachenkonia alkalipeptolytica | reverse complement strand
TTAATATTACCTTTCTGATTATGTCCACCTCATTTCTTAGTCCTGAGGTTCTATTATAATAGATTTAATAGTATTTGGGACATAGTCACTTGTGATATATTAAGACATTATCATATATGGATCATATTTTTCAAAAAATCCCCGGGAAAAATGTTGACATCGAATAATAATATGCTATAATGTAATCAAAATTAGCACTCGGCACAAGAGAGTGCTAACAAAAACAAAATAATTAATGTAAAGGAGGAATTGATCATGCCAGGTTTAGTACCATTTAATCGACGAAGAAAGGATCTTATGAATACTGAATTTGAGGATTTTCAAAACATGCTTGACGACTTTTTTGCAGCGGATTGGACACGACCCAGAAGTTTAATGAGAGACACTTTTAAAATCGATGTTAAGGAAAACGACAGTGAGTACACTGTGGAAGCGGAACTTCCCGGTGTTACTAAGGAAGACGTAAACTTGTCCATTGAAGAGGGACGTCTATCCATTTCGGTGAACAAAGAAGAAGTAAAAGAAGATAAAAATGAGCAGAACTATATTCACAGAGAGCGACGGTATACCTCTATGCAGCGAAACGTATTCCTTAGGGATGCCGCTGAAGAAGGTATTAAAGCAAAATTAGAGGACGGTGTTTTAACTGTTAGCGTTCCTAAAAAAGCCGAAGAGGTCAAATCCAAAGCCATCGAAATCGAATAATTCCCAAGAGGATAAACCACATTGGAGGCTGTCCAATGTGGTTTATCTCTATTTGAAATGGGTATTATAGCTTTAATAAGAGGGGGTGAGCCGGTGAAATATAAAAATTATTATGAAGTACTGGGAGTATCTAAGGACGCCTCCCAGGAAGCCATCCGAAAGGCTTATAAAAATTTGGCGAAAAAATATCATCCTGATCTAAACAAAAACAGTTCCGAATCGGAAACCAAGTTTAAGGAGATCAGTGAAGCCTATGAAGTTTTAAAGGATCCTGAAAAGCGGCGAAAGTATGATGAACTACAAAACGCTGCAAAGTTCCAACATGGTTCAGAGTTCGATCCTAGGGAATATGGTTTTGACTATCAAACAGCAGGACGCCGTGGCGGAGCAACGGATTTCGGCAGCGATGAATTTAGTGACTTTTTCAACATGTTTTTCGGTGGCGGCGGTTTCGGATCCGATGATATTTTCGCGGGTTTTGGAGGAAGCAACCGTACACGACAAGGCACTTCACGGACGGCTGGCGGGTATACAGCCCCCGATACGGATATTGAAGCGGAAATGGAAATCGATCTTTTAGAGGCTTATCGAGGCGGAGAAAAACAGGTTCGTTTAAATACGGAAAATGGAGAGAAAACATTAAAAGTTAAAATTCCCAAAGGTGTAACTGACGGGAATAGAATAAAACTGAAAGGACAAGGGAGAACAGACCCCCAGACCGGTAAAAAGGGAGACCTGTATATTAAACTCTCCCTTCGCAATGATCGGGAGTTTTCCTTAGAGGGTATAGATCTTTATAAGGAAGTGAAAATAACTCCATGGGAAGCCGCCCTTGGAGCAAAAGTTTCCGTTAGAACACTGGAGGAAAACGTAAATGTGAAAATACCGGCGGGAATTGAACCGGGTAAAAAACTAAAACTTAAAGGAAAAGGATACCGAAAAGGGAGTGGTGCACAGGGAGATTTGTATCTGACGGTGAAAATTGTCAATCCGCCGAAGTTATCAGAACGGGAAAAAGAACTCTATCAAAAGCTACAAGAGGTATCGGAATTCACTCCAAATCGTTAAAGGGGGAATACTATTGAACATCGATAAATTTACGCAAAGGGCTCAGGAAACCTTAACCTTTGCCCAGGAACAGGCGTTAAAACTTGGGAATCAGCAAATTGAAAGTGAGCATTTGCATTACGCTTTATTGATACAAAAAGAAGGGCTCATCGGGAAACTCATGGGTTATCTACAAAAAGATGCCGCGGCCATGGAAAAAGAACTCTACACGTACTTGGAAGGCCTTCCTAAGGTAGAAGGACAAAATGCATCCAATGTTTATCTTAGTCGAAAAGCAAATCAACTACTAGTATCTGCTAAAGAACAGGCTGATGAGTTTAAAGACGAATACATCGGTGTGGAACATTTGTATTTGGCTCTTCTGGAAGAACAGGGGACTTTTTCTGCAAAACTTTTGGGGCGGTACAAGATTCAGCGGGAAAACGTATTGAATGCATTGATGAAAATTCGCAGCAATCAGCGAATTACCTCTCAAAATCCTGAAGATACCTATGAAGTCTTGGAAAAGTACGGCCAAGACCTTGTGGAGATGGCCCGGAAGGGAAAAATTGATCCGGTGATCGGTCGCGACCAGGAGATTCGACGGGCTGTTCGAATTCTTTCCAGACGGACGAAAAACAACCCGGTTTTAATCGGGGAGCCCGGAGTGGGTAAAACCGCCGTGGTGGAAGGGCTAGCCCAACGCATCCTGCAAGGCGATGTTCCGGAAGGCCTAAAGGATAAAACAATTTTTGCTTTGGATATGGGAGCGTTGATTGCCGGTGCAAAATTCCGGGGTGAATTCGAGGAACGTTTAAAGGCGGTCCTGAAGGAAATTCATAAATCCGACGGCAGAATTCTTTTATTCATAGATGAACTTCATACCATCGTAGGAGCCGGGAAAACCGAAGGAGCCATGGATGCGGGAAATATTCTAAAACCCATGCTTGCAAGAGGTGAACTACACTGTATCGGTGCAACCACTGTAGATGAATATCGAAAGCACATTGAAAAAGATGCTGCCTTAGAGCGGCGATTCCAACCGGTATTAATCGATCAGCCTACCGTGGAAGATACGATTTCCATTCTACGGGGAATCAAAGAACGTTTTGAAATGCATCACGGAGTAAGAATTTCTGATAATGCCCTAGTGGCCTGTGCCGAGCTTTCTCACAAATATATTTCTGACCGATTTTTACCGGACAAGGCTATTGATCTGATGGATGAAGCTGCTTCCATGATTCGAACGGAAATTGACAGTATGCCGGCAGAGCTCGATGAAATCAGTCGAAGAATTATGCAGTTGGAAATTGAGCAGGAGGCCTTGAAAAAAGAAAAGGATACCCATTCGAAGGAAAGGCTGAAAAACTTACAAAAAGAACTATCGGATCTCCAGTCAAAATCCGATGAAATGAAAACCCAATGGGAAACGGAAAAAGAAAATCTTCAACGAAGCAAAGAACTGCAAAGAGAAATTGATGAAATTAAGCGGGCCATTGAAGAAGCAGAACGAAATTACGATTTGGAAAAACTGGCTCGATTAAAGTACAGTGATCTTCCCGAAAAGGAAAAAATGCTCCAGGAAGCGCGGGAAAAAAAGGAAAGCCAAAAAGATTATCAACTGTTGTCAGAAGAGGTTACGGATAATGAGATTGCGGAAATTGTCTCTCGATGGACGGGGATCCCCGTTACAAAGTTGGTGGAAAGCGAAAGGGAAAAACTTCTTCACTTAGAAGATATTCTTCACCAGAGGGTGATAGGCCAGGACGAAGCGGTGACATCCGTATCCGATGCGGTTCTAAGGGCCCGGTCAGGGCTGAAGGATCCGAGAAAACCCATCGGGTCATTCATTTTCTTAGGCCCCACCGGTGTGGGAAAAACCGAACTTGCCAAAAGCCTAGCGGAAGCTTTGTTTGATACCGAGGAAAATATGATCCGAATCGATATGAGTGAATATCAGGAAAAGCATACCGTCGCTCGATTGATCGGCGCTCCTCCCGGATATGTAGGTTATGATGAAGGGGGGCAACTTACAGAGGCGGTAAGGAGAAAGCCCTACAGTGTTATCCTCTTTGATGAGATTGAAAAAGCGCACCCGGAAGTTTTTAATGTACTGCTACAACTTCTCGATGACGGACGGTTAACCGATGCTAAGGGGCGTACCGTGAATTTCAAAAATACTGTGGTAATTATGACCTCTAACATTGGTAGTCAGTATCTTTTAGAAAACATCGGTGAGAAAGAAGAAATTCCAAAAGCTGTGGAAAACCAAGTGATGGAAAGTCTTCGAAAGCACTTTAAACCGGAGTTTTTAAACCGGGTAGATGATACGGTGATGTTTAAACCTCTTCGAAAAGATGAACTCTACAAAATCGTGGAGCTGGGCTTAAGGGATCTGCAAAAACGTTTAGATGACCGTCATATTAGTCTTAATATTACGAAGGAAGGAAAACGTCTCATTGCAGAGGAGTCCTATTCGCCGGTTTATGGCGCAAGACCATTAAAACGGTACATTCAAAAGCATCTGGAAACCCAAATTGGACGTATGATCATTAAAGGAGAACTTCAGGATCACCAAACCATAAAAATCGATGAAGAAAACAGAGAGTTGGTATTTAAAGTATAGCTCGAAACAACTCAAAGAGGACGGAGATATTTGAGTCGTTGTTACTCAAACACCACCGTCCTTTTTGAGTTGTTTTTTCCATCTATTTCACTTTTACCTTAACAGATTACGGGTATATAAAATAAAGAATAAAAAAGAGCTTAAACTTAAGTTATATACATTATCATTAAGGAGGTATGGAGATGTTTAAAGAATTGTCGATTTCATCATCGAAGAAAAGTGAATTTATTGATATCACAAAAAGAGTACAAAAAGTTTTACAGGACGGAAAAGTGAAAGAAGGAACAGTGATCCTGTTTGTACCTCATACCACAGCAGCAGTAACCATTAATGAAAACGCTGATCCCGATGTACAAAGTGATATGATACAAGCCCTTAACCGAATGGTTCCGGAAAATAAGCAGTATGATCATATGGAAGGAAATTCCCCAGCCCATGTAAAGGCAAGTGTTTTAGGCATGAGTGAGATTATTTTGGTTCACAAAGGGGAACTCCTCCTGGGAACATGGCAAGGTATTTTTTTCTGTGAGTTTGACGGACCGAGAACAAGAAAGTTACTGATCAGAACCGCCCAATGACTACCTCCTCTTCTTCTAGAATACCAGCAGAAACAAGTGCTCGTTGGAAAGAGGTAGCTTCTTGAGAAATTCGTAGGGTTGCACCGGAGATGGTGTCAATAGAATTTTGAATTGTTCTTGTTGCACCGGACTCTACGTCTACACCAAATTGATTTTCATCATAAATAGAATCCTCATACTCAGACCAATCCACTAGAGAAGTAAATTCCGTTTCTTCATCTTCTCCATTTTCGTCTGCAATTTCTTCATCGTTACATCCGGTAATTGTTAATGAAAAAATTAACAACATAACACAGATCCATAGATAAAGAATAGGGTGGAACATATTGAATTAATAGGATTTTATGATTGGTTTTCATCCTTCGAAGATTGTGATTATGTTCGACTTCCCCGGGTATTTGTTTTTAATAAATGCACTTAATCTATTGCTTTTTCTACGTTTAAGAAGCTTAATGTACAGGCATGATATAATCAATCATGTAGATACATTTTTTTGAGTAATTATTTTAGGAGGGAACCCGATGAAATGGATTTTCGTTCGACATGGAGAAACAAAGGACAATATAGGAAGAGTTTTTGCCGGTCATACGGATAGTAAGCTTTCTGAAAAAGGAGAAAGACAAGTAAAGTTTGCGGCAAAAAAACTGCATCAGAAACTTAAGGATAGGGAACAAGTTTCTCTTTACAGCAGTCCTCTCAACCGGACGAAAGTCCTTGCGGAGGCAGTCAAGAGAAATTTGAATCAAGACCGAAAATCTTTAACTGTTTCATGCAGTTTTATGGAGGCGTTAAAAGAAGTCCATTTCGGAGTTTTTGAGGGGTTGAAACAGCAGGAAATAGAAAGCAGGTACCCTAGGGAATGGCAGTTATTGATGGAAAATTACGGGAACTACTCTATTCCGGGAGGCGAAACCTTAGAAGCCTTTCATAATCGAGTAGTGCATGGGTTTGAAATCATCAGATCCCAAGGATCTGAAAAAGAGATAAAGGTCATCATCACCCATGGTGGCGTGATCCAATCGGCTTTGATATATTTTTTGGATCTCCCGTTGGAAAGCCGGTGGCATTTTAGTATCCCAAATGCGGGAATAGTTGAAATTGAGGTGATAGAAGGTTTTGGAATATTGAAAAGCATTTGCCCGCCCAGGGATGAAGATTTGCAAGAGCCGAAAGGGGAAGGCTTATAAATGAAATAACCGGTTGGGATAGAGGGTCGGTTTGATGAATGGATAAGTAGGGCTCTGGAAATTCATTCTCCCACTTTATAATCGTCTTAATTTGAAAAGACCATCATAACTTGGAGAAAACGATGGTTCCAACCAATCAAGGCGGACAGGATTAAATAAGGTAGAATATAGGGTGAAAATCATGGGAACTTTATGAAGGTTGTCAAGTCATTAGAGAATAAAATTTAAAGATTTGAGGGTGATTGCATGGAAGATGTTTATAAATTAATAAAGGAAAATGAAGGGGAAAGTTTAAGCAAATTATTTACTGTACTAGATGGAGATTATGTAGGAGAAAAGGCTCTTCTTATAAATCGAGGGTTGGTTTTCGACTCAACAAAGGACGGTTTTTTATCGAAACATCGGGATATCTTAATTAAGAAGAGGGAACGAATATTTTAGAAATAGAAGGGAAGAGAATTTTCTGCGACAGATTAAGTCCTCCGAAGAAAGTGATTATATGCGGGGCCGGTCATGTATCAATGCCGATTATCAACTTCGGTATTATGGCTGATTTCTCCGTAACAGTGATTGATGATCGCCCAGTTTTTGCTGACAAAGCAAAAAAGGCAGGAGCCCATAAAGTGCTTTGTCAGGACTTTAAAAGTGCCCTGGAAGAGATAGAAATCGATGGGAATACTTATTTTGTTATCGTTACCCGGGGGCATCGCTATGATCGGATCTGTCTGGAAACGATCATACAAAAGCCTAAGGCCTATGTTGGCATGATCGGTAGTAAAGTACGTGTTTCAAAAGTAAAAAATGAACTTTTGGAAAAGAGGGTCGACCCAAAGAAGATCAAAGAAATCTATACACCAATCGGTTTGAATATAAAGGCGGAAACCCCGGTGGAAATTGCCATCGCCATTATGGGAGAAATCATTTTGGTAAAAAACGAAAGAAAAATTGGTAGCGGATATTCCAAGGGAATTATTAATGAACTTATAAACAGACCACCGGGAAAGAAAGGGCTAGTTCTTGCAACCATTGTTTCGAGAGAAGGCTCTGCACCCCGAGAAGTAGGTACGAAAATGTTGGTTTACCCAGATGGAAGAATGATGGGAACTATTGGAGGAGGCTGTGCGGAATCCGATGTAATGAGGAAAGCATTAAATCTTTTTACGAAGAAGAATACTAACGGTGAAATGGTGCAGGTGGATATGACCGGCTTGGAAGCCGAAGAAGATGCATGGTTTGTGGCGGCGTCATGGAAGTGTTTTTAGAAAAAGTATAGTGTTAAAATCAATTTAGGGGTAGCTAAAAGGCAGTTCAAAAAGGACGGAGGTGTTTCAGTCATTATGACTCAAACACCTCCGCCCTTTTTGTATGTTTTATGGTTTTATCCGTCTGTAGACTGACATGTACACCGTCTTAAGACACTGTAGAAAAAGATAAAAAATCGGTATCATTGAAGGTAGAGAACTGTTCTGTTTGATTGGAATGATCGATAACAATATTTAATGGAGGCGATTAATATGGATTTAATGAAAAGCGTAGAAATACTGATCGAAAAAATCAAAAAAGATTATAAAAGGGATATTGCAGTGGTGGTCTTAATGGGTTCTCATATATATAATGAAACCCACAGCCTCTCGGACCTGGATATGTACTTTGTCCCCAATACCGAACGGGGAGAGAATTTGGGTAAAGTATTTATTATTGACGGAATCGGATTTGACTTTTGGCCCATATCCTGGGAACGACTGGAGGGAATTGCTAATCATGAGGAACGGATCACCTCGATTGTTACGGAAGGCCAAGTTTTATATTACGGTTCTAAGGAGGACCTGGAAAGATTTAATCGGCTAAGAATTAGAGGATTGGATACGAAGGATCGAAGAAAATTCATAGAGAAATCAAAGAAAGAGCTTGAAAAAACCTATCAGCCCTATTTCAATCTTCTTTTGGATCACACTCTTTCTGAGGCCAGGAAACATGCAATGGAAATCATTTTTTCCGTAACCTATGCTACAGCACTACTGAATGGAACCACGATCAAACGGGGAAGAGGTAAGCTGAAAAATGAAATTTTGAATATGGATTTACTACCAAAGGACTTTTCCTCTCTATACGATACGGTTTTTATCAGTAGCGATATTACCGAAATAAAAAACAATTTCGGACAACTGCTGATGAATATGAAAATTCTGTTGGAACAAGAGGAAGCAAAAGAACAGAAGAGTCTATCCTTTCGAGAACAGTTGGAGGGATATTACGAAGAATTGATTAATTTTTACAATAAAATTCGCCGGGCATGCGAAACAGGAGACATTTATACAGCACTTTTTGCTGCTGTGGAGATTAATAAGGAACTTGAAGGGGCTTTTTCAGGCACTGATGTATCTCCTAGGGACTTGCCGGATATTATAGAGGCCTTTGATCCTAATAACCTGGAGGGATTTTTAGATTTGGTAGTAGAACATCAGTCGCAGCTGTTCCAGCTTTTGAAAAGTAAAGATGTTCCAGTTCTAGTGTTTGATGATTTTATTGAACTAAAAGAGCACATCGATTCGTTGTAGAAATAAACAATTAACGGCGATAATTAGATATCCCTGGAATGTTGGCAGTGAACTGATGAATTTCAGTACGAGCATCAGCGGCCTGTTAACCCTGCCCATAGGAATTTTAGTGATGAGTTGGGGACTGCATCTAGGGAGAGGAGAAGGGTCCTATGGATAAAATAAATGAAATTTTCGGCGAAGTGTCACCGGGATTTGAAAGGGTTAGGATGGAATATCAAAACAACTTTAAGGATAAGAAAGAATTAAGGGCAGCCTGCATCATTTATTACCAGGGAGAAATGGTTGTGGATTTATGGGGGGCCACCGGCTCCTTCGCCTTCGGAGATCCGAAACATTAAATCAGCTATGGCTATTTTGTCAATAAGATGGGGTGTTACGGCATCAATAACCCCAGAGAAAAAAGCCTTCGGGAAACGATGCATCGCTGTATTTTACAGCAGTATGAATTGATACTATGAAGAGGATACAACTTAAATTAGTAATAGGAGACAAGTAGTTTTTATCAACTGATAAAAAAAGAATGGGCTTAAGTCATAATGACTCAAACCCATTCCTTTTTTTATTATCAATGTATATTATTTGTGTATCCTTAATGAACAGCCGCTTTCTTAGGAAGCTTTTCTTTCGATCCGGGTTTCCCGTACAATAACTCCGTCATTCAGCTCAAGGATCTTCGTGCCGTAAGCAGCGGTTTCCTTTGAATGGGTTACCTGAATAATGGTGGTTTTCAGTTCCAGGTGGATGGTTTTAAAGAGCTCCATGATCTCTACCGTGGTTTTGGAATCCAGATTTCCTGTGGGCTCGTCCAACAGTAAAATCTTCGGTTCGAAGATCAGCGCTCGGGCGATGGCCACCCGTTGCTGTTGTCCTCCGGAAAGCTCCCGGGGAGTGTGTTTTCGGTAGTCCTTCAGTCCGGTGATTTCCAATAACTCTTCCAGTCGGGCTTTTTGCTTCTTACCCTTTTTCCCGTCAAGAATCAAGGGAAGCATTATGTTATCCTCTACGGTAAGGTTTGGTACCAGGTTGTAAAACTGGAAAACAAATCCGATGTCCCGTCTTCGAAGAAGACTTATATCCTTTTCCTTCATGGTAGTCAAATCTTTTCCATGTAAACTGATTTCTCCGAAAGTAACTTCGTCCAGTCCGCCTAATAGGTATAATAGGGTGGATTTTCCGCAACCGGAAGGTCCCATTACCGATAAAAACTCTCCGGACTCCACTTCAAAGCTTAATCCTTTTAGTACCTCTACGGTTTGTTTTCCCATGGAAAAGTTTTTTCTTAAAGACTTAACTTTAATTGCATTCATTGGACATTCTCCTTTTTTAAAAATTTAGAAACAATTTTTTCATTCCACAAATCATAAAAACCGTTTAATTGTATAATCATTAGAATTTATTTTCCTTATCCTTCATATCAAACTAAGAGATTTTGATCCCTTGGTTACTGTAGTATACTAGCTAACATGTTCCTCTTAACTTGTAAAGTTTATGACTATTCATACTGAATTTCCCGTATTACTGAGAGTTTCCGACTTTTCAAAACCACGGGCAGGGTAGCCAAAATAAATAATAAGAAGGCGGCTAGGAAAAAGGGAATCATCCCTGCGATATGAAATTCTATTGGAATTGGTAGGCCGATCATCGTTGTCAAGGCCGTAATCAGTCGTGCCATTAAGTATCCGTAGGGCGTAATAAAGAGAATCGCCCATAGAACCGTTACTGCCGATTCAATATAAATCATGCGGCTTCGTTGTCTTTGCGTCATTCCAAGAGAACTTAAAATGGCCAGGTCTTTCTTCCGCTGGATAAAACTGATGATAATATTATTTAAGGCTCCAAAAGCTCCGATAACCACAGCCATGATGGAAAATACGCTAAGAATATTCATCATCTGTCGATTGCCGTCGAGATTTCGCTCTAGTGAAGCATCCACACTCATTACCCGGGCACCGAAGGCTCGGCTTATTTCTTCGATTTCCTCTGAGAAAGCTTCGTTCATTTCTTCTACATTAAAGTAAATACTATCAGTATAGGAGTAATGGAAGGAATCTCTTAGCTGTCGATTATCAATCATTATGAAGGATCCGTTATAATATAGTTTTCCGTCAACGATTCCTGCCACTTCAAAATCTTTGACTCTTCCATCCACTTCTAAAGGTAGAATTTCTCCTTCCTGAATGCCATTGATTGCCGCGGTATTTTTTGAAACAATGATCTTTCCTTCGGGATCATTTAAAAAACGTTCATAAATGATTCGAGTGTCCCCTTCATCAAAGCCGAGGTAAGGGTTAAAGTCCCGGTACATTTTTGGATCGATGCCCATAACTAGGCCGTTGGTAGTATCCAATTTTCCATATCCCAGCATAATTTCATGCAAGGAGTCTTCAAGAATATTAGGATGAGCAGCCAGGGAATCCTTAAGGCTTTCAATAGACTCAGGATCCTGCATGCGGATCTGCTCCACGGAATAATCATGGTTCATATCAGTAAAAGCATCCATCACGACGGATTGTAGACTTGTACTGACGGAATTAATTGCCACCATGGCCAAGATAGACATGATTAACAGGGTGATGTTTCCCCGTAAGGATTTGCTACTTTCAACATTATGAAGCCCCAGAGCGGTGGTTCCACTAAAACTTTTCATACCGTTAAAGATCTTTGGGGTGCAAAAGGACAGTACCCGGGGGTAAATCAAAATAATACTGATTACGGAACCTAACAACATAAGGGCACTGAGGTTGATTACGAAATCCAGTTCCATATATACTGATACGGTGATTCCTAAAAGCAACAGCACTCCGATGATAAAACCTGCAACCCCTTTCTTATGATTCTGCTCTTCAATATTCAAAATTATATTTTTTACTTGCATTCTACCGGCTTTAATTATGGGAACCGTACAGGAGATCATGGACAACAGTACGGCGAAAATCAGTCCGGATAGGATTAATGAGGTTTCAAATTCAAAATTTCCAATGATCCCGTAATCCCTAAGAGGGGCAAGTAAGTAATGAATTAGATATAGAATACCAATTCCAAGGCCGGAACCGATGATACCGCCCAAAATGCCGTACAGTCCACTTTCCATATAGAGAATCCGTCGTACATTTCCTTTTGTGGCACCTTGAGAGAAGAAGGTTCCGATGATGGGAAGCCGTTCAGTAATAAGTAATTTAAAGGAACCATAGATAATGAAACTGCTCATCAGTACCACGATGATCAACATGCCGTAAAAAATAGATGTAATCTGGGTGATTTGAGCCTGGGCCCCTTCCATATCAAGAATTTCCTGAGCATGAAAGTCCCGGTTATTTTCATTAAAAGTTGTGATTCCTAACTCTGTACTATCCATAGAGGATGTAGCAGTGACTCGATTAACCAAATTTCCCATGTCAAATATTTCTTGGGCGGTAACTAAAGGAACCACTAGGGAGAACTGCTCTTTGGTATCGGTGTAAAAAACCCCTTCCAGATCAATTATTCCTCCAATTTCAAAGGTTTCGATGTTTCCCCCTAAGAGGACTTCGACGGTGTCTCCTATCTGAAGGTTTAATTCTTCTTTGGTTCGTTGGGAGATTAAGGCTTGATGTTTGGTAATTCCGGTGTTCATGTCTCCTTCGATCCAGTTCTTTGACTGGGTCCAATCGTGATCCATACCGTAAAAATTAACGGTCTCAAGATTGTCGGTTTGATAAATTCCCTGGGAAGATACATAAGCATTGACCCTATCCAGGCTCCTTGTATCCATTTTAGAAATATCCATTAATCCGTTTTCTTCGGATTCGATTCGAATTTCCATCCCTTCAAAACTGGCGGTGATGGGTTTTATAAAACTATCCAGGCCCGTTTCCACCGCTCCGATACTGCCGATAAAAAGTGCGGTACTCATGGCAATGGCAAATACCAGTAAGATCAGTCGTGTCTTTCTCTCTAACATTGATTTCCCAATAAATTTCATAAATATATTCATGTTCCGTCCTCCTTGTTAATCTTTAAGCAGATTCTTATATAGTTCAGTATATAGATAATTGGGGGGAGCTATAACCGTCGGAAGACGCTTTGTTTATCCACCTAGGGATGCTTATGCTCTCGGTCTGAAGGCGGAAAACTTCGCGGTAGTAAAAGTACAAACAGGGAAATCCTTCAATAAACATTGCTGTTGCAGTGCTTGTATGATATAATGCTTCTAAATGAATGGCGAAGGAGTTCGCCCTAAACCACTGTAGAACAGTTGATGACTCCTGTAAAACTATCTTTAAAGATGGTTTTATAGGGGTTTTTTGTTTTTGATTATTTGTTTTATATTACTTTTTAAGTAGTTTCTATTAATTAAATTGTATATTATATGGATGGATTAATCCGTTGTTTTTACAATCAATAAGGTCAATAGCAGGATAAAAAGAAGGTGGATAAAAAAACAATATACAGGAGGCAGAAAAATGGCGTTTAGTTTAGCGATTATCATTTTATTAGGGTTATTGTTGAGTAAGGTATTTAAACTGATGAAACTCCCGGGATTACTGGGGATGTTGATTCTAGGAGCACTGATCGGCCCCCATGGTCTTGATTGGCTGGATGAGAGTATAATGATAATATCCGGAGATTTAAGAAAAATTGCATTGATTATTATTTTGATTCGGGCAGGATTTGGAATCGACCGATACGCATTGAGAAAAAACGGCATACCCGCAGTAAAACTGAGTTTTATCCCCGTTGTTTTGGAAGGTTTAACGGTGATGCTCATTGGGGGATATCTTTTGGGAATTAGCAGAGTGGAGGCGGGAATGTTGGGCTTTATTATCGCCGCAGTATCTCCGGCGGTAATTGTTCCCTCCATGCTTTCCTTTATTGAAAGAGAAAAAGGAGAAAAAAAAGGTCTACCAACATTGATATTGGCTGGGGCCTCCGTAGATGATGTAGTAGCGATTACGATTTTCTCAAGCTTTGTGGGAATGTATGGGGGCCAAAGAATCAGTATAGCGGCCCAACTTTTTAACATCCCGATAGCGATTGTGCTGGGAATAGGCATTGGGGTGGGATTAAGTCTATTGTTGTTATATGCATTTAAGAGGTTTAAAATCGATGATACGAAAAAGCTCTTAATGATTTTGGCATCGGGGATTGTAATAACTACGTTGGAGGATTTTCTCCAAGGAACCGTGCCCGTAGCCGCTCTTTTAGGGGTGATGGCCATTGGATTTGTCATCTTGGAGAAACAAGAAACCTTAGCAAGAAATTTAGCCCATGAGTTTAATAAAGTATGGATTTTGGCAGAGGTGGTGCTGTTTGTTTTAGTAGGGGCCCAAGTAAACATTCATTTGGCCTTGGACACGGGATGGATCGGACTACTGATTATTGCCGTAGGATTGTTGGCCAGATCCCTTGGAGTGTTCTTATCCTTATTGGGGACAAGATTTACTTTAAAGGATCGAGGATTTTGTATGGTGTCTTTTATTCCCAAAGCAACAGTTCAGGCAGCTATTGGGGCAGTACCCTTAACCTTGGGAGTACCTTCCGGAGAAATTATCTTAGCCTTGGCGGTCTTATCCATCGTTATTACCGCACCCTTAGGCGCAATCGGAATCAAAGTTGTGGGAGAACGGGTTTTGGAAGATCCTGCATTGGAAGAATCCGTGCCGGAAGATCCCGGTATGTGATTATTTGTGGTGGAATATACTGGAATTATATAATCTGTTGCGGAAGAAAATCTCGGAAAATTAATAAATCAGCAAATTTTTGGGTATAAACAAGTGTAGGATTTAATAGAAAGAAAAAAAACGGGGAGGAATACCATTGCCAACAGGATATGCTGGGAAACTATTATTTGTTGATTTGACCACTGAGAATATTCAAGAGGAAACACTAGGGGAAGACCTTGCCAATGATTTTATCGGAGGCTACGGCATCGGTGCAAAAATCCTTTACGATCGAATGCCTGCAGGGGCAGACCCTTTAGGGCCTGACAGTTATATCGGATTTATGACGGGACTTACCAATGATACAAAGACGTTATTCGGAGGCAGATATACTCTAGTGCATAAATCACCGATTACCGGTGGCTGGAATGATGCCAACTCCGGAGGTCATTTCGGACCGGAACTAAAAAAAGCGGGATATGACGGTTTGTTTGTTTACGGAAAAGCAAAAAAACCGGTCTACGTTTATATTAATGATGAAAATGTGGAAATACGCAGTGCTGAGAACTTATGGGGAAAAACCACAAAGGAGACCCTGGAAATTTTGAAAGAGGAAACGGGAGAAAAAAAAGTTCGGGCATCGGTTATTGGAAAGACTGGAGAAAACCAGTCCTATTTGGCCTGTCCTATTAATGATCGCCACCGAGCGCCGGGGCGAGGAGGAGGCGGTGCGGTTATGGGTTCGAAGAACCTAAAAGCCGTGGCGATTCGAGGGACTCTGAAAACCGAAGTAGCGGACCCGGATAAGATAAGGGATGCCAATATGGAAATCAGTAAAAATAAGAAAGAAAACAAAGGCATTCAGCGGATGGGCGATAGAGGAACCGGCGGTGGTACCCCTAGTGCCTCCCTAAGTGGAGATGCACCGGTGAAGAACTGGAAAGGTGTTGGAATCATTGATTTCGGAGAAGCTTCCGCAGAAAAAGTGGGTTCGGAAAATATGGATCGCTACAAAACCGATAAGTATCACTGTAACAGTTGTCCCCTAGGTTGCGGAGCGGAGTACTCTGTTCCCGACGGACGGTGGCCTGTTGAGAGTACCCAGCGACCGGAATACGAAACCGCGGGGGCCTTTGGTCCGACGCTTCTTTGCGACGAAGAAGACGTAATTATACATTGTAATGAGCTCTGCAATACTTACGGTATCGATACTATCTCCGCCGGCATGACCATCGCCTGGGCTATGGAATGCTATGAAGAAGGGCTTCTGAGTAGAGATGATCTGGACGGAATCGACCTTAGCTGGGGCAACGGCGAAGCCATCGTTCAGTTACTGGAAAAAATGGTTCAGGGAGAGGGGGTCGGAAAAATACTCGCCAACGGCTCGGCCTCTGCAGCAAAGCACTTTGGTAAAGGGGAAGATTATTTACAAACGGCAAGCGGCATCGAACTTCCGATGCATGATCCTCGCTATGCGCCGGGCCTTGCCCGGACCTATCAATTTGATCCCACCCCGGGACGTCATGTTAAAGGAGGTCTGGGAAGTCTTCATATGGGTAATAAGCAAGAGGGAGATAAATACGACTTTGAAGATACCGGAGAAATCGACGTAAAGCTTATGGTTCATCGTGAGATTTTAAACACCGCAGGATTCTGTATATTCGGCAGTGGAATCACCCCAAAACGGCTTCACCATCAGTTTATTGAAGGAATCACTGGAAGAGAATTCAACGACGAAATTGCTTATGAAACCGGTCTTAGAATTTATATACAGCGCCACGCTTTTAATCTACGAGAGGGCATCACGCCGAAGGATATGCCGCTAACCCTTAGAGCCGTGGGGCAGCCACCTCAAAAGTCAGGACCTTTAGAGGGAAAAACCGTGGATCATAAAAAACTCGGGGAGAATTTCTTTACCACCCTGGGTTGGGATTTAGACTCCGGAAAGCCGCCGAAAAAGCAATTGCGAGATCTAGGAGGGCTGGAAAAAGTAATTGAGGATTTATATGGTGAACTGTAGTACTTTCCTCATAATGTTAACTTTGGCACTGTTCTATAAAATATGACTCTGTAAAGTTTTTTCAAGCCGATGATGTTTGTAAAGCGAGGTGGAAAAAAATATGGAAGTAAGAGTAAAATATTTCGGATTTGAGCCTGTGGAGGAGGCTTTTTGTGTAACCCTTCCCGAAGGAGCAACCGTGAAGGATTTACTCGACCAACTGAAGAAAGAACGGACAGCCGAAGAAAAAACAACATTGGATAATTCCACAATAATGGTCAACGAGATAAAAAGTCACCGGAAAACTCTCCTTTCAGATCAAGACAAGGTGCTGATTCTCATCCCCTTAGGTGGTGGATAATCAAAGCTAATGAAGAAATAAATAAAGAAGAAAAAGTTCGGTATTGGAATTATGAAAAAGCTGAAGGTTTTATGGGGATTTAACCCCGTTTTGACCGAAAGAGTCAAAACACTATCCTAAGGAAAAGATTTGGAAAGATCGAAATATTATCATAGAAGATGGATAAGCACCCATGGAGTATAGGAGTTTAAAATATTTAATAGTAGCAGAGGTTTAAAAAATGATTGCAGTTTGAGGATAGCAAATCGGATTAATTATGCTCTTGAATTAGCAAGTGGAAAGTTTTCTATATCATCTTTCTAAAATCTGCGTTGCAAACTTGAAACTGATCTTATAAAAATCTAGGAGAGGCGGAAAATCAATGAAAATCGATTGTATTGTAAAAGCTCCCCACATCTATACGATGAAAGGAGAAGGTGTCGGATACGTATATGACGAAGCCATTGCCATTGACCGTGGAAAGATTATTGAAATTAACAAGCAGGAAGAAATTGAGAAGCTCTACTCAGCTGAGGAAGTTATCGATCTACAACACCATGCGGTATTTCCCGGCTTTATCGATGGTCATATGCATACGGCTCTGGCTATACTACGAGGGCTTGCACAAGATACTCAAAACTGGATGATGTTCGGGCTGCAACCCTTTGTTCAACATACCCGAAAGGAGGATTATCTTCTAGGCAGCAAACTGGGAATTATGGAAGGGATAAAAAACGGAACCACAACCATTGGAGATTACGGAGATCCCATGGAAGATGTATGCGATTTTGTTGATAGAATAGGAGTTCGGGGAAACCTCACCCAGACCATAAGAGAAGCAAAAAACAAAGTCTATCAACCGGGAGAGCTTTATGAGTATGATCGGGAACGGGGAGAGCAAAGCTTAAAGCGTAACATTGCCCTGTACGATCGTTGGCACCGGAAAAAGGACGGTCGAATTCGAGTTCTATTTGGCCCCCAGGGACCGGATTTTGTCAGTGAAGAACTGCTTCTTCAAGTACAAAAGGAAGCAAAAACACGTGAAACGAAGGTTCATCTACATACCCAACAGGGAAGCCGGGAAACGGAACAGATGATCAAGCGATATGGAAAACGAACCATCCCCTGGTTACAGGAGCGAGAGTATTTAGATGAAACTCTGCTGGCGGTACATTTAACCGATGCCACCGAAGAGGAGGCAAAAATAGTTGCAAAATCCGGCGCTTCTATGGTGCTTTGCCCCGGGTCCATAGGAATTATTGACGGTATTGTTCCTCCATCCCTGGTCTTCCAAGGAGCCGGAGGCAGTGTTGCCCTGGGTTCGGATCAGGCACCTGGAAACAACTGTCACAACATCATCAATGAAATGAAACTGGTCACGTTGTTTAATAAAATAAAATACGAAAACCCGGAAGTAATGCCCGCATGGAAAGCTCTCAGAATGGCCACCATTGAAGGGGCTAAAGCCGTCGGGGTGGATGATATTGTAGGATCCCTGGAAAGCGGGAAGCGAGGAGACTTAATTGCCATTGACCTTGGAAAAACCTCGATGCAGCCACTTTTCACTCATCCCATGAGAAACATCGTACCAAACCTGGTCTACAGCGCAGGAGGAGAGGAAGTAGCCCTGTCCATGGTTGAAGGGGAAGTCATCTACCGGGAGGGGGAATTCACCAAGATTAAGGAAAAAGATGAACTGAAAAATCTTGAAAAGCAAGTTCAGCGCATTGGAAAAGATGCAGAAGAAGACTTTAAAGCTTTCAGTCATATACATCGAAAATTTATGGAGGAGGGGAAATTGTAATGAAAGAAAAGGATCAAGGATTAATCGTATTTTTAGGGACAAAGGATTTAGATGCTACCCATGGTTTTTATCATGAAGTGCTTGGTTTTTCACTTTATAAAGATCAGGGATTATGCCGCATCTATGATGTGGAGGGCGGTGGCAAGCTAGGTTTTTGTGAACACATCGAAACCGCTATGAATGAAAAAAGTCCGATTATCACTTTAGTGGTGGAAGATGTGGACGCTTATTATGAAAGGTTAATCAACAAATCTGTTGAAGTTGCTCATCCCCCAAGGGAAAATCCCAAGTTTAAGATTTATCACTTTTTCCTGGAAGACCCCAATGGTTACACTCTGGAAATCCAAAAGTTTCTATAGCTTCAGCAATTAAAATATGACAGCGGGACGGAGAAACTGTCATCGATTATATAATATCAGCGCTACATAAACATTGCAGGATATTGAGGGAACGGAAAGATAGCAAACGAGGACAGAACAAAGGGGTGTTAAGATGCTGTGGAACTTTCCCATATTAATAATTTGCCTTGGAATATTTTTTTATTGGCAAAACAACGGGATCATGCTGAATGAAATAAACTACCGAAATCCAAAGATTCCGGATAGTTTTGATGATTATAAAATTATACACATTTCAGATCTGCACAACAAATCCTTTGGAAAAAATCAAAAAAGGCTGATGGATAAGATACGAAAAAACAAACCGGATATCATTGTGATTACCGGAGATTTAATAGATCAGAGAAGATATGATTTGAATACCGCTATGGAATTCGTAAAAAAAGCGGTAGGAATAACAGATGTTTATTATGTTTCGGGAAATCATGAATTATGGTCCGGAAAGTATGAGGAGATCAAAAAAACTCTCCAAGGGGAAGGGGTAACGGTTTTAGATGATCAAAAGTCTCAAATTGTTATTGAGGAAGACTCAATAGAAATAATAGGACTATCGGATCCCGCTTTTCATAATTCTTATTATGAAGAAATAGAAAAGTATGGGGAACTAAAAAACAGGCTTAAAAAACTGATCGACGAAAGTGTGTTTCAAATTCTCTTATCTCACCGTCCAGAACTGTTTGAACTTTATGCGGATGCGAAAGTAGACTTAACTTTTTCCGGTCACACCCATGGAGGACAATTCCGTATTCCACTAGTTGGAGGGATCATTGCAGCGGGACAAGGTTTATTCCCGATATATATTAATGCGTTGTATACAAAAGGGGATTCCACGATGGTGGTCAGCCGAGGGTTAGGAAATAGTATTATCCCTATACGTATAGGGAATCGTCCGGAGTTGGTGGTTGTGAGATTAAAGAAGAATTACAAAAAGTGAACTGCAATCCTAGCAAAAATATATGGTTCATAATAAGAAGATTATAATTAAAAATCTGAATCATATATGGAATTATAAAGTCGTAATAAGCAAAATGAAATCAAAGGAGGCACATCTCATATGAAAATTGGGGAGTTAACCGAGACCATAGCTCAGCAAAAAAAACTCTGGGCAGGACTGAATGACCCGGAAGGATTGATGGGAGAAGTTGATGCCGCACTGTTTGGTATCCCCTACGACGGCGGAGTCAGTTTTCGTGGTGGGGCCGCCAAGGGTCCCCAGTCGGTACGAGAAATTACCTATACAATTGCAAAAACAACGGAGCATTTAGAAAGCTTTGAAGGGTTCCGAATACGGGATCTGGGAGATTTTTACGGAGGGGATCGAAATCGGGTTTTCGAAGATGTGCGAAATTTGGTAGAAACCTTGATTAAAAAGAATCAGTTTTTCACTATGATCGGCGGTGACCACTCCACAACGATTCCTGTACTTCAAGGGATTGATAGAGCTGTCGGTGAAGAGTTCGGGATTATTCATATCGATGCCCATCTGGATCTTTGCGACAAAATGGATGGCGACTCTTTATCTCATGGTTCTACTCAGCGAAGAGCCTTAGAATTAGACCATATATCGGGAATGGAGAACCTGATGTTTCTCGGGATTCGTTCCATTGAAGATCAGGAATACGATTTCTTAAAAGATCAAAACCCCTCGATCATTACCGCATACCGTATGAATCAAATGGGAATAAAGAAAGTGCTGGAGCAGGTCCATGAGCAAATGAAAAATTACAAACAGATTTATGTAACCATCGATATTGACGCCCTGGATCCTGGATTTGCTGCAGGTACAGGAACCCCACAATTTGGAGGACTGAACAGTCGACAAATGCTGGATCTTTTGATGGGAATATTCGAACTTCCCATTTTGGGTTTTGATGTTGTGGAAATTGCTCCGGAACTCGATCCTGCAAAGACCGCCTCCTTTGCCGGAAGAAAAATCATCACCGAGTGTTTCGGACATCATTGGAGAAAAACAAGAGGCGATAAAGTCCTAGCAAAAGATAGGCTTCATGACAGGAAATAAGAAGAGTATCCGTTGATAACTTCTAAGAAGATGACAACTACTCCGTCCCGCTGTCATCTTTCTCTTTATAGGATAAAAACTGAAGCAAACGCTTATTAAATTCTTCCCTATCGGTTTCCATGGGAGTATGTCCGCTCCCTTCGATAACGCTTAACTCCGAATTTTGTAAAAGTTTTTTTAAGCGTATCCCTTCTTCTAAGGGAACCCAACTGTCTTCTTCTCCCCAAATTAGAAATGTAGGAATGGAAATATGGGAAATATCTTCTTCTTGAAAACTAGTCGTGGAAGTTACTAAATCTCCCCAGGCTCTACCGGTGCCGGAGAGCCGTAATGGTTGAAGATATCCCTCTAAAATTTCTTGGTTGATTTCTTCACCATAGGCCGAGGACAACACCCCTTCTAAACGACTTTCGGTGAAAAAAATGTGCTCTCCTAAAACACTAATGGTTCTTTTAAACGGTGGATAAGAAAGTAGACCCTGAACTTTTCCTGGTTCGTTAATAACTGCTCCCGCTACATAGGTTAAGGTTTGAATCTTTTCTGGATTATCCAAAGCCATGGCTGTGATAACCCCGCCACCCATGGAATGGCCAACCAGATGATAGCCCTCTGAAAAAAACTCGTATTCGGTCTCTAGGACATCCAGTAGTCCAAACACCCATTGACTACGATTTTCCTGAGAGTGGCTTAGTCCCGTATCACGAGTGCTATAACCAAAGGTGGGAAGATCCAAGGCTATCACAGGGAAACCCTCTTTGATAAAGGGCTCAACATTATACCGCCAGGAAAAGGTAGAGCCTCCTAGACCATGAATGTAAACAATGGGATTATGTTCTATAATTCCCGGAAGCCAGGTCCGGTAATGAAGATCAATTCCTTCCACCTTCGACCATCTACTGTTTTGAAAAGGGGTGGAAGGATTCTCTTCCCATGCTTCACTTAAGGGAATTAGAAAGGGGATAGTCTGTAAAATCAATAGTAATGTGAGAACCGTTAACAGCATTTTCTTTTTTAGAGCCATGAATATTCCTCCAAGTATTTTTATTAAACTATCTTTTACCCTAAAATATAAGAATTACTCCGCAACAACGTCGAAAAGCAGTTACTAAAATGATATAATTTAATCAGGATTGATTATGTACTTAGTTATGTTTTTTTAGATTAATCATAAGGAGTGTATTCATGAAAGAACATTACTTAAAAGAGGAATTATATCATTTGCTTAACCATGACCGGAGAATTTTTGATTTTATTCAATCGGGCTCCTTAGATGGGGTATGGTATTGGGATCTGGAGAATCCGGAAAATGAATGGATGAGTCCGAAGTTTTGGGAAGTGCTGGGATATGATCCGAAGGTAAAGAAACCGCTGGCCAATGAATGGCAGGCTATCATTTTTCAAGAAGACTTACCCCGGGTTTTGGAGAACTTAGATAAACATTACAAAAAACCTACCCACACCTTTGATCAGATTGTTAGATACCGACACAAAAACGGTTCTACGGTATGGGTAAGGTGTCGAGGTATGGCTATTCGGGATGAAGAGGGGAAACCTATTCGATTACTAGGTGCCCATGTGGATGTGACAGATTTAAAACATGCGGAAAGAGAAATCACCAGACTATCTAGAGAATATGAAAAAGTATTTAACGGAACCCAGGATGCCATGTTCTTAATGGAGGTATTATCGGAGACGGAATTTCGATACATTCGAAACAACGCATCCCATCAAAAGAAAACGAAGATATCTTTAGAAATGATTCAAAACCAGTCACCTCGGTCGTTACTCGGGGAGGAAATGGGGGACTTGGTTGCAGGCAACTATCAACGGTGTGTAAAAAATCGAAAACCCATTACTTACGAAGAGGAGCTAAGCTTACCCGGTGGCGATCGGGTCTGGTTAACCACGTTGACACCAATTATAGAGGAGAGTGAAGTACGCTATATTGTGGGGTCGGCGGCGGATATTACAGAGCGAAAGCAATTAGAAAGGGAACTGGAAATGAGTGCGAATTATGATGATTTAACCAAAATCCCCAACCGAAGATTATTTTTTGATCGTTTGAAAATAATGATTTTTGAACATGAAAGGGATTTAGGAAAATTTGCTTTGATTTATATTGATTTAGACGGTTTTAAAGAAATTAATGATCGCTATGGTCATGAAACGGGAGACGGAGTGTTGGTAACCGTAGCTGAACGTTTAAAAAAAACTCTTCGGAAGTCCGATACCGTAGCTAGAATGGGTGGAGATGAGTTTACCGTACTGCTTCGGGACATAGGGTCTCAAGAAAGTATAGAAAGGGTGGTAAAAAAGATCCGAGTAGAACTTCAGCAAGAGATGAATATTAATGGAGTAATATGTACTGTGGGGGCATCCATGGGGATTGCTGTTTATCCAGATCAAGGAAAAGATAGTGAAACACTACTTCAGGAAGCTGACACTGCAATGTATGTCATCAAAAACGACGGCAAAGGAGGGTATAAATTTTCTCCTCGATGAAATAATTAATGGCAGTATAGGGTAATCGGCATACTGATAATACCTAAAAGAAAAAAACCTCAATCCAAGAGATAATTCTTTGGATCGAGGTTTTGTACTATATTTATTTAGAACATGTTACTTATCTAAATCACCGGACTCATAGTTTTCAAGACTCTTAATAACCACAGCACTGAGTCCAAGAAGACCGATTAAGTTTGGAATAACCATTAAACCGTTGAATAGGTCCGCCAGTTCCCATACATCCTCTACTTCTATTAAAGTACCCCCAACAATACAAAGCAAGACAATTACCTGATAAGCCCGAATTCCCTTCTGGCCGAAAAGATATTTAATGTTTCCTTCTCCGAAATAGTACCAAGCGATAATGGTGGATAGGGCAAAGAAAAATAGAGAGACAGCGATAAAATACTCTCCAAAACCGACTAAACCAACGGCAAAACTTTGCTGGGTTAACTGTATACCCACAAGACCGGTTTCGTAGGTTCCGGTAATAATAATAATTAAAGCGGTAAAAGTACAAACTACCAAGGTGTCGATGATTACGCCCATGATGGCTACAAAGCCCTGTTGGGAAGGATGCTTTACCTTTGCAACAGCATGGGAATGGGGGGTGGAACCCATTCCGGCTTCGTTGGAAAACAGTCCTCTGGCGATCCCGTAACGCATCGCCTCTTTAACAGTAACACCAATAACACCCCCGGTGGCGGCCATGGGGTTAAAAGCACTATGAATAATCATTCTAAACGCAGGGATCACTTCGCTTAAATTCATAATAATAATTGCAAGGCATCCCATAATATAGATTCCTGCCATAATCGGTACGATGGTAACGGTAAAGGAGGCGATTCGGGAGATTCCTCCCATAATAATGGCAGCTACAACAATAGCCGTAATAATTCCTAGAACGATGTGGGGAATACCAAAAGCCGCATGCATAGAATCGGAAACGGAGTTGGACTGCACCATATTTCCGATAAAACCCAGGGCGATAATAATGGAAATCGCAAAGAAACCGGCTAAAGCAGGGCTTCCTAGACCATGCTTTATATAATAGGCCGGTCCCCCCACTTTCTGTCCATCAACCCGGGTGTTGTAGGTTTGTCCTAAAATCGCTTCCGCAAAAATTGTTCCGGCTCCGAAAAATCCACTGAGCCACATCCAAAATACGGCCCCCGGACCACCGGCGGCAATAGCGGTTCCCACTCCGGCAAGATTTCCGGTGCCGACCTGGGCGGCAATGGCCGTGGCCAAAGCTTGAAAAGAGGACATCCCGTCTTCGTCGGCTTTCACACTTTTTTTAAACACGTCGCCAAAGGTCTTCTTAAAAACCAACCTTATCTTTCGAACCTGCACAAAACGTAATTTGATGGTGAACCATACACCGGTACCAAGCAAAAGAACCAGCATCGGCGGACCCCACAGTAAACTGTTGAGATAACGAATCACTTCAAAAAAACCTTCCATTAGTAAAACCTCCTTATGAATTAGATTGATGAATGTAAATAAAAATAGGTATAAATACTTGCTATCAAAGCATATAATATCGTTAACTAATTAACAATATATAAAAATCCAATCGGCAAATTTATGATAAGAAAGATGAATAATCGGCAAATTTGTGGTATTTACTGAGAACAATGGATATTTTGAAATTTTAGATTTTATAATACTTTCAATATATTTATAAAGATAAAATCAGTTATTTGAGTAATGAAAAATAAATTTGAGTTTTGCAGAATTTTGTAAAACATGTTATCATATTACTCAAGGTTAATTTAAGAATCTATTCAATTAAATAAAGTTTATTGGCAAAATCACTGAAAAGTGATGACGCAAAGCTACGAGTCTACGTTCTATTGGATATGACAGTCGGGTTGCTGTATTAAGGGTGGTATAGGCAACCGGAGGGTTGTTTATTTTTTTTTGGAAAATTTATATATAGGGTGGGATATCTATGGCGATAAAAGGACTTGGCATTCTGGAAGGATGGATAAAAAACAGCCGCGTTGAAGAATTGAAGAAAGAACATTTTGCATGGATACAAAGCTTACCTTATCCGATGGCCGTATGTGATAAGGCTGGGAAAATCCTTAGTATGAACAATGCTTTTATGAAGCTGACCGGACATAGGAGAGATGAACTGGAGCTTCAGAGGATATATTGGTTTTTGCCGAAGGATCAGGGGAAGGGAATCCAAGAAGAATTGGAAGGATCAGCCAAAGGAAAAAGTATTATCCGGGAAAGCTACATAGGGGTAGCCGGTGAAGAAATGCTTATGGAAGTTACCGTGATCCCCTTCGAAGAATATGATGAACTGGAAGGACAGTTTTGGATTTTTACCGATCAAAGCGAAAAGAAGAAGATGGAAGCGGAACTTAAGAGACTTAAGCGGAAGCCGTATAACCCGGAACCATTCTCGAAAATCGGAACCTGGACCTATGATTTTGAAAAAGAAGAGTTTTATGCTTCTTCGGATACATATCAAATCTTTAAAAGAGCTCCGGAAGAATTCGACGGAAGCCTTCGAAACGTTCTGGAGTTTCTCCATCGAGAGGACCGAATAAGTTTTGAGCAAGCCATGGAAAAAGCTTATAAAGGAACGCCCTTAGATCTTATTTTTCGCATCATAACCAATAAAGGGGAACAAAAGGACATTCATGCCCGGGCGGAAATGTTTTATTGAAAGGATCGAAGTCCCGATAAAATGATTGGTACGGTCCAGGACCTTACGGATCACCGTTATATGGAAAGAAGCCTGGACACGTTGCAGAAGAATCTTCCAAAGGAAGAACAGTTTAATGAGAAGAACTGTTACCGAGTGGATTTGACCCGGGACACCGTGGAATTCGGAAAGGATCTACCGGAAATATATAACCTGGATCCCCATGCCAGTGAACATAAAAGAGAAGAGGTAATGAAAAGAATCCATCCCGAGGATCGAAGAAAGATTCAAGAAATTATCGAGAACTTAAAAGACGGTGAAAAGTATGAAATTCAGTACCGAATTATTGGGACAAAACAAGATGAATACCATTTGGTGCGTAGCAAAGGAATCGGAGAATTTCAAGAGGGAAAACTGACTGCATTGGTAGGAACCATTGAAGATCTTACAGATACCCATCTGCTGGAAAAAGATATTCAAAAGACCTATCGGGACCTTCAAGAAGTGCAACGGGCTTTTCGGATGGGCGTATGGTCTATGGATTTAATAACTTATCAATTATCCTGGTCCGAGGTTACCTTTGAAATTTACGGATTGGATCCCGAGGCGGGGGAACCGGAGTTTGAAGAATTTCTAAAAATGATTCATCCCGAAGACCGACCGCTTGTTCAACAAGCCATTGATCACCCTCCAAAGGAGCAGCCCTTTAATGTGGAGTTTCGCATTCTTCCATCGACGGGGGAGGTAAGGCATATCAAGCATCTTGTGGAAATCCTGTATCAGGATGAAACACCGGTCATGATCCGGGGAAATATTGAGGATATAACCGGTCAAAGAGAGATTGAGATAAAGGCGAAAAAAACTCAACAGGAGTTTGAAAATTTGCAGAACCGTTATCAAATGTTATTGGATAATTCAGAGGAAATCCTAGAAATAATCGATGATAACGGTATTGTAAAATATATTAACTCCGGGGTTGTAAGAATGATGGGATTCGAGGATCAGGAAATTATCGGAAAATATATTTGGAGTTTTGTGGATGGGGCGGAAAAAGAAAAACTGAAAAACTTAGTGCAGATGAGCCGGAACAATCCGAAAAAAATTTTAAGGGGAACCGTTAAGAGTATTACAAAGGATCAGCGGGAAATATACCTTGAGGTTACCATGAATAATCATTTGAATGATCCGAAAATCCAGGGGATTATTCTAAACTGGCAGGATACCACTGCAAAGGTGCATTTACAAAACAAAGTCCATCGTATTGCCAACTTCGATGATGTAACCGGCATTCCGAACCGAACCTATTTTACCCAGGAAATCGGAGAGGAAGTCCTACGTGCAAGGAAGAAGGAAGAAGAATTTGTCCTGTTCATGATCGATGTAGATGAGTTCAAACAGATCAATAATGCCCTGGGAACCGATGTGGGGGATCAGTTGATTAAAAGAATCGGAGAGCTACTGCAACGACACTTTTCTAAAGAACGGGGGTTTTTGGCAAGGTATTACGGAGATCAGTTTGCATTAATTGTGAGGAAAGTTCAGGGAGTTAAAGAGGGTCAGAGAGTTGCGGAGGAAATTTTAGAACTTTTCAGCAAACAAATTTACGCGGACCAGTATGAGTTGAATGTAAGTGTAAGCATAGGGTTCAGTACCTACCCCGAAGACGGCCGGCGGGACGGGGAATTGATTAAATGCGCAAACACGGCGCTAAGCCGGGCGAAAGAAGAAGGAAAAAATCGATATCGAGCCTACTCTTCAAAGCTGGATATGATAAGTTTTAAAAAGTTTACCCTGAGAAATGATTTAGCCCGGGCTATCAAAGAGGAGCAGTTGAGAACTCATTTTCAACCGATTATCAATCTTCATAACGGAAAAATCCTGGCCTTGGAGGCTCTTGTTCGCTGGGAGCATCCCGAGTGGGGACTGGTGCCTCCTAATGAATTTATTCCGATTGCGGAAAGCACGGGACTTATTGTGCCTATGGGAAAATGGGTTCTTGAACAGGTATGCGCCCATTATCGGAAGTAGCTCAATAAGGGTTATCCGAGCATAAAGGTTTCCATTAACTGTTCAGGAATTGAGTTTTTTCAACGGAATTTTGTTCGGGATGTGGTAAGTACGTTACAAAAGCATAAGCTAGAACCGGACTTTTTAATTATAGAAATAACAGAATCCGTATTGATTGAGCAGCGGCAGCAGACGGAAAAAGACATTGAAGCCTTACAATCCATGGGAATTCAGATTGCCATTGATGACTTTGGAAGCGGATACTCGTCTTTGACGTATCTGAATAAAATGAATGTGGATATACTTAAAATTGATCAGGAATTTCTTAAAACAGTTCCGGATAAAGATACCAGCAACAAAATTCTTGAAGCGATAGTCAATTTGGCTAAGGAGCTGAAAATGAAAATTGTGGCGGAAGGGATCGAAAATTGGGAGCAGTTAATTTTCCTTCGAAGGCTGAACTGCATATCCGGCCAGGGATATTTATACAGTAAACCCCTTCCTGTGGAAAAAGTAGAACCTATTCTTGCCAGAGGTTGGCTTCGACCGCTAAAAGCTAATAATGCCCGGGTACAGGTGAAAAATGATCGAAGAAAATATTTTCGGGTGGAGTTTCACCAAGACCTTATGGCAAATATGACCATACTGGAAATCAACGGAAGGAAAGTTACGGTGGGGAATACCAAATCCCTAATTAAAAATATGGGCCCCGGAGGGTTATGTTTTGTCGCGAGTATCAACCTCCCTCTTAAGAAAGATCTGATTTTACAGTTCAATTCGGAGCTTTTAGGATCCCCCGTTAGAGTTTATGGAACACCGGTATGGAAAGAAGAATTGGAACATGACTTAGTAAAATATGGTTTAAAATTTACCTTTGATGAAAATGTACGGATGGAGTTGACGGGACTATTGAATAAGGTCCAAATTCGAATGCGAAAGGATTACGGGTTCAATGAAGGGCGGTTCACTTCAAAGTCGATGAAAGCCTTTTTCCATCAGCAATTTACTGATCAATCAGCGGATGAAAACTAACTGAATATATTAAACAAAAAGCCCCGGATAGTATACTTATAGTATATTATCCGGGGCTTTATACGCCTTTATCGAACTTGTTGCAGGTTTTCAATTTTTCCGTTTTTCAAGTATTCAATTTCCCTGGCAATGGCGTCAATTTGCTCGGGATTTTCCACGAGATCAACCTGATTAATATTGACGGTTAATATTGGAGATTCTTTGTATTCCTTCAGCCATTTTTCGTATCGATTATGAAGGTTGAGCCAATACTCCCGGGGAACTTTTTTTTCCATATCCCGCCCTCGTTGATGAATCCGTTCAATGATAGTATCCACACTTCCGTCAAGGTAAACCATTAGGTCCGGCCGAACGAGATAAGGATTCATCATGGCGTAGAATAATTCAGAGTAGGTTTCAAAATCCCGTTGGCTCATCTTGCCGTTATCATAAAGGGATTTTGCAAAGATTTCTGCATCCTCATAAATACTTCTATCCTGAATATGATCTTCATTGGCCTCTCCTATAGCTTTTTGGTCCTGAAAGCGCTGACTGAGAAAGTACAACTGTAGATGGAATCCCCAGCGGGCCTGATCTTGGTAAAAATCCTCTAAGTAGGGGTTGTCATCGACTTTTTCAAAACTGGTATTGAAATTCAACTTTTCTCCGATAAGTTTGGTGAAAGTGGATTTTCCTGCCCCTACATTTCCCGCTACGGTGATAAAATATCCGTCGGAAGATTTGCGGTTTTTCGGTTTATAGTTGCTTGGTATAATCAGTTTAGTTAACACTGTTTATTCCTCCTTTGGCTCATGGTCTCTAATACTTTTTCTATAATAAAATCAACATCTGCCGGTTGATTAATGAAATCCCGGTCCCGAATGTTTATGGGAATAATGTCAGGGGGTATATGGTTAAACAAAGTCTTGGAGGCGCCATGGAAAAAGTAGCGGTCATAAGCTTCACTTAGTTTTTCCATATAATCCCGACTCATGTTACGCTCGAAGGGACGGTCTCGAAGAGCGATTCGTTTCATCAACAGATCCACGTCGCCATGTAAATAAATGATCACTTCCGGTTGAGGAAGATCCTTAGTTAATATTTCAAAAACTTGTTTATACTTCTCAAAATGGTGAGGTTGAAGGGTAAGTCCTGCAAAAATAAGGTTTTTAACAATACTGTAATCCGCAACGACAGAATCACCCTGTTCCAGTTTTTTCTTCTGGGCATCTTCTAATTGCTTGATACGATTACACAGGAAAAACATTTCCGTTTGAAATGCATATTCTTCAACGTTTTCATAGAACTTCTCTAAGTAAGGATTTTCTTCTATGATTTCCTTGAGACAACTGGCTTGGAGTTTTTCGGTCAATAATTTAGTGAGGGTGGTTTTCCCCACGCCGATGGGTCCCTCTACGGCAATAAAAAGAGGGTCCTTTTGGTGGTGAAGCCACGATTTTGGCTGGGCAAATTTGGAATCAGATGTATTGGATTTCGATTTATTTTGTTGCTTAACGGGATTTACAGGTGCAGACATTATAATTACCTCCGTGCTGTATTTTGTGGTTTGTTAACATGATACCACTTTATATAGTGCAAAACAACAAAGAGTCATAAATAAAGTGGTGATAATTCATGCATGAAAAACACACAAAACTTGATTTTTTTCTTAGAGAATAAAATGAATTGTATAAAGAATTAGAGAAATTAAAGGAATTTTAGGGGGGCGTGGCGAACTAAATATAGGAATGTTATTGTATGAAGTGTTGAAGTAAAAAAGGTGCCTAACAGCAAAAGCAAAGCAATATAATTAAAAAGGAGAGGAAATCCATGAAATTTGTTACCGTGAAACACCAAGGAAAAGAATTGCCGGGAGTTTTAAAGCCCAAGGAGTCTGCTGTGTACTTTTTAAGAGATGTTTTAGGTGAAGATGCACCGAATTCCTTATTGTCCTTTATCCAGGGAAACGAAGTGCCCACGGGAAAAGAGTCAGAGATTGGAGCTGACGAAAAAAGTGGGTTCAACGGAGACGTAATCGAAAAGATACGGGGTTATATCAGCGACACGAAAAATACTCCGGTTTTACTGGATCAATGCGAAATGTTAGCACCAATTCCCCGCCCCCTAAGAAATATAATTTGTCTCGGAATGAATTATCAGGATCATGTCAAAGAATTAAAGGGAGACGATGGAAGGCCTCGACCGATTCCGAAGGTGCCGGTCTACTTTGGTAAAATGGCCTCGGAAATTATAGGGACCGGAGGGGTCATAGAACTGCATGAAGAGGTAACGAACTCCGTAGATTATGAAGTGGAGTTAGCGGCAATTATTGGGAAATCCGGAAGAGATATTCCAATAGAAAAGGCCTTTGATCATATCTTCGGCTATACCATTATGAACGATGTTACCGCAAGGGACCTGCAGAGTAGGCACCAACAATTTATCCGAGGTAAAAGTCTGGATACCTTTACCGCCATGGGACCGACGATTCTTCATCGTGACTTTATAAAAACTCCTGTAAGACTGGACTTAAGCTGTGAAATCAATGGGGAATTGCGTCAGTCTTCCAACACAAAGAATTTTATTTTTGACCTGCCCTATATTATAAGCGACTTATCTAGAGGCACCACATTACAAGCGGGCGATATAATTGCCACAGGTACTCCTGGAGGCGTGGGCAAAGGCTTCACTCCTCCTAAATATCTTAAATCTGGAGATCGTGTGGTCTGTGAAATCGAAAGTATCGGAACCCTTTGGAATAAGGTGGCTAAGAGAGGGTAGAGGCGAGTTCATGGTAATTTGAGATGAAAAAATTATAAGTTAAGTCGAAACAACCAATGAAACAATAAATTAATCATAATTTAACCGCAATGCCGAGAAGTCTCCCTCCTCTTAGCCTTCCTTACTCACAAAGTGAGCGCGTAGGTGGGAGATGAATCGGTGGTTTTGAGCTTGAAAAATGGGTATAAATAAATCAGTAGATTCAGCCTAAACGAGGTGAGAATCATGCAGTTGGATAGCAATAAACATTCAGTGTTTCTGATGAATTATCATCTGGTATTGGTCAGCAAATATCGACGCAAAGTCTTTGATGAGAAAGTATCAGAACGAGTATCCTGCCATAGGAAGTAAACTTTGGAAAGACCATTTTTGGTCAAGGAGT
>NZ_SUMG01000024.1 GCF_009910325.1 Isachenkonia alkalipeptolytica | reverse complement strand
GATATAAGAACCTCATATCAATCTTGCCCCATGACAACTAATATTGATTCTATAACTAAGAAATTTCACAAAACAGCTGCTAATAATACTCAAAAGTATGTAAGGTTAAATTAGACCTCTGGATTTGCAAGACTAAATTAGACAGTTTTATAAATAGGGGTCTAATTTACTTTTACAATTAAACTGCTCTTTAATTTATCAGCGCCTCCATTTGCAATATTTTTTTTCTTCATTTTTTATGCTATAATGACAACTAATCGTATTAAAATAGAAAATTCTGAATAAAGCTACAGGGCTTAACGAGGATTTAATAAAGGGAGGGATGTTTTTGAGCATCAATACAGCGATAGAAGAAGCCATGCAAATTCAATCCGGTGAACATATGGTGATTCTATATGAGCAGGAAGAAGAAATGGTGGAGTATTTATCAGCATATATTCATTCTTCGTTAATACATAACAAACGCTGCATTTATATCACTAATGGAGATATGGACGAAAGTATCGTATTGGAAAGGGTCGAATCCCTTAGTCTCGGAAGGGAACAATCTGGAGATTTCATAGTGCTTAATAAAGAAGAGGCTTATTCTAAAGAAGGGCGTTTCAATCCTGATAAAATGATTGATTTTTTACGGACCCTGGTAGAGGAGGCCATTGCCGAGGGTTATAGTGGTCTGGCGGTAACCGGAGAAATAAGCTGGGTGATGGATTACGAAAATGGTCGGGAGCTGATTATTGAGTATGAGTGGAAATTAAATGAACAGATTTTTGATCGTTATCCCGTAACCGCCCTTTGCAGATATAACATGACGAAGTTTTCTGATGAAATGATCATTAATATTATTCAACTGCACCCCTATTTGATATGGCAAAACACCATGCATCAAAATCCTTTTTATATAGAACCGGAAGGATATAAAAATAATGAAATTGCGAAATATCAAGTTCAAGCCTGGTTGCAAAATATTAACGGTTTTACCAATGAGAAAAGTCGTTTTCGTAATATGCTAAGTAAAAAAGAAAAAGAGATGGAAGAATTTCATAAAGCCACAAGGGAAGGGATTATTAAAGCCATGGTCGAGTTGCTCTCAACCCATGATGCCTATACCAATAACCACAGTGAAAACGTGGCCGACTTAACAAGCGAATTTGGGAAACAGATTGGTCTGACGGAAGAAGCTTTAGCAAAAGCTTACTATGCGGGCATGGTACATGATATTGGAAAAACCTTGATTCCCAGAGAAATACTCAATAAAAAAACGAAGTTAACGGAAGCTGAATATGCAGAGGTGAAAAAGCATCCGGTTTATGGGGGAAGCGCCCTAGGCCATGTGGCTAAATTGAAAGAGATTTCAAAAGCCATCCATTACCATCATGAGCGCTGGGATGGAAGGGGCTATCCTGAAGGTTTAGCAGTAGAAGAAATCCCTCAATTATCCAGGATGTTATGCATCGTGGATGCCTTTGATGCCATGACCGATGACCGACCCTATCGGAAAGCCTTTACTGAAGAGCATGCATTGGCCGAAATTTCAGCCTGCGCTGGTAAACAAATTGACCCGGTACTTGCCGGACAATTCATAGCAATGATTAAGGAAAACAACGCCAAGGGAGAAAGTTGCCAAAGGACAAAGCATTGTAAGTTGACTTGAAGGTAGTGTGATCAAAAATACTGGATAATTCGGGAGAAAAATATGAAAAGAAAAGGATTCTTTATAATAATTGTAATCATGTTACTCTTAAATGGCATTACCCCGGTCTGGGGAGCTGATGTTTCTCTAAAAGGGGAGCCTGAACCCTTAGGGAGCCTCTCGGAGGTTCTCCGGGACCCTAGCAGAGAGATTACTATTGATCAGCTGTTAGATCGAAAACACGATGAAGCTTTTCGAGAGCATGAAGCAAATGTTTTTCAGTTTGGATTAACAAAAGATGCCCATTGGATTCGAACCAGTTTGAAAGAACTCCCTGAGGAGAAGATGCCGGATCCCTGGAACGAATATCTTCTTTACTACGATTACTCAGGGATCGAAAGAATTGAAATATATTTACCAATAATCGATCAAGAAGAAGAGGGCTACATCCCCTATAAGGGAGGATTTTATAACAGTAAGATGCAGGATGAAACCGGTTTTATTTTTCCGGTCTTTCAACTGCCGGAAAACCTTGATCCGGAAAGACCGATATATAGTAGAGTAGAAAGCACGTACTCCAAAAATTTTACGATGGCTATGGTGGAGCGAAACCATTTTTCCGGGGTACAGTTACGAATGGTAGCAATGCTTTCATCGATGTATGGCATCATGCTGGCCATGTTGTTATATAACCTGGTGCTATTCTTTGCATTAAAAGACCGGACATATATTTTTTATGTGGGTTACATAATGTTTATGATTATTTATCAGACGTCGGTAACAGGTTTTTTGAAAATCATACACTTTCAGTGGGCGCAGATTCTGGAATTGTATGCCCTTGCTACTACGTTTATTGCGGTTATTTTCGGCTTATTGTTTGCTTGGCACTTTATTAATTATCCACGATTTGTCCCTAAAGCAAAATATCCTGCTCTTCTATGTATGGCTATTTGTGGAATTGGCATATTGTTGGTATTGTCGGGGAATCAGTACTATGCCAATGGGCTGGCGTATCTGATGGGGTTTACCTTGCCTTTTCTCATTTTTTCAACAGCAATTATTGCCTATCGTAAAGGGCAGACTATTTCCAAATATTATTTGATGGCAACAGCAGTGCTTTTCAGTACGATCATTATCTTCGCACTGCGGGGGGCTGGAATCTTAGAACATAGTTTTGTGACACTATATGCTGTGACGGCTTCGGTGGCATTGGAGTCCATACTTCTTTCCTTCGCTTTGGCGGATCGTATCCGAATGTTTAGAAAGCGTCAGGAGCAGTCGGATGAACGGGTAAGTGAATTGACTCACATAAGCATTACGGACAGTTTGACGAGGCTCTTCAATCGTCGTTACTTTGAGGAGGTTCTTTCTGAAATAAGAGAAAACCCAAACAAAAGCAAAACCCCCGTAACCATGATTTATCTGGATATCGATCATTTTAAAAAATTCAATGATACCTACGGCCATCCAAAGGGCGATCAGGTCCTTAAGAAACTGGCAGAAGTGATCAGAGAAAACATAAGAGAAGGGGATCATCCTTGCCGGATTGGCGGAGAAGAGTTTGCAGTTATCTTTCATCATACAAATGGTCCAACGGCATGGCAAATTGCGGAAAGAATTCGTTCCTCTCTTGAAGCGGTTGATTTCAGTAGTATCGCTCCCCAAATTCCAACGGTAACCGTCAGTATTGGTGTAGCAGAGCTTAAGGGTGGAGAAGCCATTGAAGACTGGGTTAATCGCACGGATAAAATGTTATATACTGCAAAAGAACAAGGGAGAAACCGAATCTCACAGGTTGACTCTTCATTTGCAACCTAGAAATTTGAAGTGAGGGATTTTAATCCCCGAGGAATAAAACTTTATTTAGCGCTGGGATATCAGGAAATCCCATGTCCTATAATAGTATCTGAAATATATGTTAGCGGCTGAACCAAAGAAATACTAAAGACCCCTTCTTGCGTGAGTACTGAGTGAGGTAGGGGAGGAAAATTATCCGATGGAGCAGCCTTTTGTGACTTTATCACTGAACCATTTCCTCAAAGTCTATATGATAGCCATAAGAAAAAAATAAAACATATCATATAAGGAGGAAATAAAAATGCAAAAGACAGCGAAACGAGTAATTACCGTTACTATGACCCTGGTGTTGTTATTGGGTCTGATTCAGGCTCCGATAATGGCCGCCAGTCAGCAACAGGAACAACAAGAGCAACAGGAATCACAGATGGAAATGGTTTTAGAGTATGAAAGCCGATATGATTTTGAAGAGACCACCCGGCGATTCGAGGAAAACGTAAAGGAGGCGGGATGGTCCGTCGTTCAGGTATTTGATTATCAAGAGATTTTGGCAGACCGAGGCTTCGAAATTGATAACATACAAATTTTTGCCGTTTGCTCCGGTCAACATTCTGCCGCTATTTTAGAACTGGACCACGAGCGTATGGTATCCCCTTTGATGCCTTGCACCATCTCTATTTATGAAAAATCCGACGGAAATACTTACATTGCACAACTGAATTCCGGTGAAGTGGCGCAACCCTTTGGCGGCGTTATAGCGGAAACCATGGCAACCGTAGCGGAGGAAACCCACGAGATGATCAGGGACCTAATCCTTCCGCAACAGCTGAATCGAGGCAGACAAAACACCAATCCCGGTTGGGCAAACAACAAAAGACCCTTAGATAATCCTGCTGCCGCCGAGGCTCTAGAAAAGAACTTCCCCCATCTCTTTATGGAAGAGGCGGCCATGGAAATGGAAATGATTCTTGAGAACCAAAGTCTTTATGACTTTGATGAAACCGTAAATCGATTGAAAGACAACGTCGCCGATGCCGGTTGGTCTGTGGTGGGTGAATTCGATTATCAGGAAATTCTTGGTGATAAAGGATATGAAATCGAAAATATTAAAATCCTCGCCGTTTGCTCCGGAGAGCACTCAGCAGCTATTTTACAACATGACGATGCCCGGATGGTATCCCCTTTGATGCCTTGCCGAATTGCCGTATATGAAAAGAGTGACGGAAACACCTATATTGCACAATTGAATTCCGGTGAAGTGGCACAGCCTTTCGGAGGCGTCATCGCTGAGACCATGATGACGGTTGCCGAGGAGACCAATGCCATTGTAGAGGACCTGATTCAAGAGTAAAAAAATAAAGAGCTTTGCAAAACCCAAGCCCCGGCAGTGATTCACTGCCGGGGCTTTACTTTTGGTGATTTATATGGTATTATGAATGAGTGTTCATTAAGGATGAGTAAGAAAAGGTGGTTAAGAGGTAATGCCAAAAATTATCGAAAACATTGAACAAAAAATTTTCAATGCTGTGGTACAGTTGATACGAAAACACGGTTATTCCGCAATAAGCATGCGTATGATCGCCAAAGAATCCGGTATTGCTGTAGGGACTCTGTATAACTATTACTCGGATAAAGAGGAACTGACCACCACTGTTGTATATTTAAGCTGGAGGGAAACATTAAGAAACCTTGAGGTTATTTTGGATAAAGAGGAGGAATCCAGGAAGAAACTTCACTTATTTCTGGAAAGACTTTATGAAGAAATCAGCCAAAGACGTGGAATTGGTAGCGAGTTGATGAAACATGACTTATATAAGGACGAAAAGTTTTTAGAGATTCAAGCAGAGTACACCCGGATCTTTCGAAGACTGCTAAAGGATTTAGAAGAAGAAGAAGGAAAAACCTTTGAAGAGGATTTTATTAAACGAATCCAGAAGAACCTGATGCTGATTACCATTAATTTGGTTAATGAATTTATTGAGGAAGATCAAGAAAATATGGATTATTTAAAGAATGTCGCTGATAAGTTATTATAGCGATTATTCTTTTGAGAAAATATGAACACAAATTCATAATAATTAAAGGAGCGGTAATATGAGCAGGATCGATAAACGAAAAGAATTATTGAACAGCCCTAACGTGAAGAAAACTTTGATTACACTGGCGATTCCATCGATCATCGGAATGGTGGTTAATGGAATCTATAATGTGGTGGATACCATATTTGTGGGGCGGATCGGAACATCGGCTATTGGAGCCGTATCCGTAGCCTTCCCTTTTTTTATGCTGATTTCCGCACTGGGAATTGCTGTGGGAATGGGAGCGGCTTCTTACATATCGAGAAGCCTTGGTAGAGGCGAACATCAGGAGGCGGAGCGCACCGGTGCTACGGCAGTATTAATGGTACTGTTGCTCGGTTCGCTTTTGGCCTTCTTCGGTAATTTATTTCTTGAGCCGATACTGAGATTATTCGGAGCTACAGACAGTATTATGCCCTATGCCGTGGACTATGCAAGGGTACTGGTATTGGGCAGCCCCATTGTGATGATGAAAATGACTCTTAACAATACCATGCGAGCTGAAGGAAGTGCTAAGGCCAGTATGGTAGCGCTAATTCTCGGGGCCGGATTGAACATTATACTTGATCCCATATTAATATTCGGATTCAACATGGGAATACAAGGTGCGGCGGTGGCAACCATATTCTCTCAGGCTATGGCCGTAGTTTTCCAAGTCTGGTACTACAAATCGGGAAGAAGTTATTTGAAACTGAATTTTCGTCAATTCAAATTAAAAAAAGTTATTGTCGTACAAATTATCCTAATCGGTCTACCGATTTTTCTAACCCATGGACTGAACAGTGTGGCTATGGCCCTTGTGAATAACGCGGCAAGTCCTTACGGGGATGCGGCGGTAGCGGCTATGGGAATTGTTAAACGGGTAATTTCCCTGGCCTTATTTGCCATTTTCGGTTTCAGTCAAGGATTCCAACCGGTGGCGGGGTACAATTACGGTGCCGGCCGTTACGATCGTTTATGGGAATCCATAAAATTTTCCCTAAAGGTCAGTACCGGTTTTACGGTAGCAGCCTCCGCCGCATTTATTATTTTTTCAACTACGATTATATCCTGGTTCAGTAATGATCCGGAGGTATTAAATATTGGAGGCCGTGCCCTGCGAGCCTACAGTATTCCCTTTCCCTTACTGGGCTTTCAGCTGATTTATTTTTCCCTGTTTCAATCCATGGGAAAAGCCTTGCCGGCAGGGATACTATCCATCTCAAGGCAAGGGTTGCTTTTGATCCCGGCGGTTCTGATCCTCCCAAATTTCTTAGGGCTTCAGGGGGTTATTTTAGCACAACCGGTTGCCGACGGTCTGACGATCATCATGACCCTCGCTTTGGCGGGTATGATCAACAAAGAAATTAAAAGAGAGCTTCCCCTGCAAAAGAGTGCTGAGAATCATATCAAGCACTCCTTAAAAACGCAAGAAACCTTGGTCCAGGAAAAAAGATAAAAACCTGCTAAGGACTACACCGGGGACGTTTTGAGTTGTCAGGGGCTATTGTTTTTGTTCAAAGGACTCAATAAGGGGTATAAGTTAATTGTCCGGTGCCATCGGCACGAACAGTTTATACGGAGGTGTAGAATGATGAGGAAAGTATCAACCCGTAAGGATACTGAGGAAATTGCATTAACCATTTACAATGGAGGCTTTGGTGCGGTGAAAGAAAAACGGTCCATCGATATGAAAGCCGATGAATCCGAACTTATTTTTGGCGACGTTGCCCAGCTGATTGAAACCGACTCCTTAATTGTAGAAGGGATCAACGTTTTAGAATTCAACTATGATTTTGATCTGGTCAGCAGAGAAAAGCTCTTGGAGAAATATGTGGATAAGCAAGTGTATTTAAAGGATCGGGAAACCAAAGAGAAAAAAAGTTGTCGTCTGCTCTCGGTGGAGGCCGGCGGTCGTTGTGTTCTTGAAGACGATGCCACAAAGGAAATCTACACCGATACCAAAGAAGAAATCGTGCTGCCCTCACTACCATCGGGGCTGATTGTACGACCGGCCCTGGTTTGGAAAACCGATGGCAAACCTTCGGAAAAAGTGAAAGTATCCTACTTAAGTGGAGGCTTTCGCTGGCATGCCAATTATGTGGTGGAAATGAAAGAAGAGACCTTAAACATTGCGGGATGGGCGGAAATCCAAAATACCAGCGGGATGACGTTTGAAAATGCCCGGATTAAGCTTATCGCGGGAGACGTCAATCGGGAAGTAGAGGAAATGGAGCCGGACGGGATGTATGAACTTGAAATAACGTCTTCCTATGAACCGGAAGTAAAAGCTTTCTTTGATTATCATATGTATACCTTAGGCCAGGCCACGACCCTTAAAGACAATCAATCCAAGCAAATCGGGATCTTAACGGGAGAGGGGATTCCCTATAAGCAGTATTATCAACTGGGTCTTTATGAAGATAAGGCCGATATTATTGTAGAGTTTCAGAATCGACAAGAGCATGGACTGGGGGTGGCCATGCCCCAGGGGAAAATCAAGCTGTATAAAGAGGATACTGCCGACGGATCCCTGGAATTTATCGGAGAAGACGGTATAATGCATACCCCGAAAAATGAAGCTATTACCCTTTCCATTGGCAAAGCCTTTGATATCGCCTTTGAATATAAGAAAATCGATCATAAAAAAATGGGCGGTGTGGAATATTATAAATATGAGGTGATCATTAGAAACCATAAAGAGACGGAGGCGGAAGTCCGGTTTGAGCATTCCCGTCACGGTGTGTGGGAGATGGTTACCTCCTCTCACGAGTATATTAAAGTATCCTCTTCCCAAATAGAGTACCGAGTTACCGTGCCGGCGGAGGGTGACATTACCGTGGAGTTTGAATATAAGGTGGACCGAAGGATCGATGTTAATTTGAGAAAGTAGCTCGCACACGGTTCTTTTGAGATAAACCAAAGGGGACGGAGGTGTTCGGTTCATGAGGAACCAAACCCCTCCGTCCTTTCCGGTTCTACCCTCGGGGATTAAAGGAGGGGATGTCCTCTGAAATTAGAACTACTGATCAGGGCGGTCATCATCAACATCGCCGCCTCGGCTTTCCTAGCCTACCTGGCCGCTTTTGGCCTGATGAGCCTGGGATCCCTCCATGAGAGGATTGTGGGATCCCTGGCGGGACGCCTGGATTACCTCGGAGATCAATGCTCTAAAGGATGGCTTCTTAAAGCCTGAAAGCGTTATGAAATTAAAGAGAAGGTTATTTCTGAGAAGGAAGATAAGAAAGCCGAAAAAGTGGGGAAAGAAACAAGCGAAAAAGAGACTCTTTAAGGAGTCTCTTTTTCACAGCACGATTTTGTATGGATTTATTGTAGTAGACCTCAAACCGTTGTAAATAATCGTCAATTTACAAACAACTAGGAGGCCGCCTGTTTTTTGTACCTTATTTACCGATCGGTTACAGTAAATAATAAGTTATCTCTTGGTCAAAAGAACTATAAAATCACTCTACACTCATGGCTGCTGTTTTTCCGGCCTCGCGGCCCATAACCAGCACGGAAGTGATGCAAGTTCCGCTAGCGGGATAGACAGAATCATACAATTGACCATTCGCAACATCACCGGCAGCATATAGCCCGCCAATGTGGTTCCCTTCCGAATCTAATACTTCCCCTTGTAGATTGACTCTTGGTCCTCCAAAGGAACTTAATGTGGCCGGATGCACCGTTAAGGCATACAGATTGTTCTCTTCAATCTCGGCAATTGCAGGGTTTCCATAGTCCTCGTCTTCACCGATTTCTACTAATTCATTAAATCGTTCTATGGTATTTAAGAAATTCTCCTCTGGTACACCAATAGCTTCTGCTAATTCTTCAAAACTCTCGGCGCTTACCGCGTATCCTTCTTCAACGCCTTCATCTAGGATCTCTTCCGGTACTTCGCCGCTGAAAATTGAGTAGAATTCTTCACTTTCGTTTTCTACCATGGCTTCATACATCAAAGCGTAGTAATCAGCTTCGTTCATAAATCGTTGTCCACTCTCATCAACATATAGATTCGGAGCAAACACCAATCCGCCGAGTTCCCCTCTGTAGGAAACACTCGGGTCAACTCCTCGGAATCCAATAACGCCATTTGGTGCTACGATATCAGCTCCTGCTTCTTCTGCCATTCGTAGTCCGTCGCCGACATTACCGGAGGCAGCATAAGAAAATTGACCACTGGCTACCGGAGCATACTCTTCTATCATTTCTTCATTTTGATCAAATCCACCGGTGGCTAAAATTACGGCTTCAGCATTAAATGTGAAAGTTTGTCCATTACCGTTTTCACCTACCGCACCGATTACGGTGCCATCATCTTCTAAAATAAGCTCCGTTACGGTGGTATTAAGAATAATCTCCACACCTAAATCTTCCGCAACTTCCTCTAAGGGTCGTGTTATACCAAATCCCCCATCTTCCGCATGGTGGCCTCGTTGTGCAGGACTGATTCCTTCGGCAGTTAGATCTTCTTGAAAGACCACACCTCGTTCTTCTAACCATGCAATCGTTTCACCGGAATTTCGGGCAATGTAGTTAATCATTTCTTCATCCGCATTGCCTTCTGACATCTCCATCCAGTAATCCGCAAAATCCTCCCATGGTTCTTCAATTCCGGCCCGTTCCTGTACCGGACTTTCTGAAGCATGCAAAATACCTCCGGATAAACTTGTGCTACCGCCTAGCATTCCTAATTTCTCTACTAAAACAACAGAGGCTCCCTCTTCAGAGGCTTCTATAGCTGCGGCCAAACCGGCACCGCCACCCCCTACTACCAGTACATCCGTATCCATGACGTTTTCTTCTTCCTGGGGAGCTTCTGCTTCCCCGTTTTCATCAACCCCATTATCCTCGGGCGCCTCACAGGCGACAAGTATACTAAGGGTTAATAAAATTGAAATAAAGATCAACATTCTGTTTGTTTTTACCAAGGTCCTTTCCTCCTTTGATTGATGAACAAGATTGAAGACTTACGGACATTAAACTAAGAGAAAGATGAATGGAAAGCCCCCCTTTATATAAAATATTCTGATTATTTAAGTTTTAACATTGATTACGGCGTTTTTCAAGAGTATGTTGTTCGATGGGTATAGTAAAGGGTTCTTTAGGAGGGGGTGGACCGGATGCACGGTAGAAAAAGAGCATGTTAAGATTATGGTTGACAAAGCACTGAATAGTGGTTATACTCGTATATAAGATTTTAATAGAAGACCTTATCCAGAGTGGTGGAGGGACTGGCCCTATGAAACCCGGCAACCAGGAAGAAATTCCGAGGTGCTAAATCCAGCAGTGCATGGTCACTGGAAGATGAGGAGAAATGAAGGCGATTTCTACCCATCTTTGAATGGGTATTTTTTTATGCCAAATGGACGGCCTAAAACTTAATAATCCACACTTATCCAGAGCGGCGGAGGGACTGGCCCGATGAAGCCCGGCAACCAAGAAGAAATTCTAAGGTGCTAATTCCAGCAGTGCATCGTCACTGAAAGATGAGACCGGTATGTTTTTCACCCCTTATTCTTTTTGTGAATAAGGGGTTTTCTTTTTCAAAAAGAGTTAAAAAATAGAAAAAACAAACTGAAGGAGGAGACAAAATGATACATTTCCAAAAAATTTCGAAAACCTATCCCTCAAAGAACGGCGGGGTAAAAGCACTGAAGAACGTTGATTTAATTGTAAATGCCCGGGAGATTTTCGGGGTGATCGGACTGAGCGGTGCGGGAAAATCCACCTTGCTGCGCTTGGTCAACGGACTGGAAACCTTTGATGAAGGAAACTTAACGGTGGACGGCGTGAATTTACAGACCTGTGACAAAAAGGATCTTCGAGCCTTACGACAAAATACGGGAATGATTTTTCAACATTACCATCTTCTGCAACACCGAAAAGTTGGGGGGAATATTGCTTTTCCCCTGGAACTGTCCGGGGAGTCCCGATCGAAAATTGAGAAAAAAGTCGATGAACTACTGGAAATTGTAGACTTAAAGGAGAAAAAGCACCACTACCCCGCAGTACTAAGCGGCGGTCAACGGCAGCGGGTGGCCATCGCCCGGGCCCTGGCCACCAATCCGAAAATTTTATTATGCGATGAGGCCACCTCCAGTTTGGATCCCATTACCGGGAAGGCGATTCTAAGCTTACTGGAAAAAATCAATCGGGAGTTGGGCATTACGATTCTAATGATCAGCCATCAGTTATCCGCGGTGTCCAGAATATGTCACCGGGTGGGGGTCTTGCAAAATGGGGAAATGATTGAACAAGGATCAAAGGAGCAGGTCCTGGGTTATCCGAAAAAGACTTATACCAGGGCGTTGATCGAGTCCTCGGAGATTCATGGAAAAGCGCATTTGAAAAGGGAGGTGGTGTAAATGGAAAGAATGATTCAGTTGTTGATCCCGGCATTGCTGGAGACTTTGTATATGAGTACCTCGGCCACGTTTTTCGGAGTGATATTCGGTACCGTGCTGGGGGTGATGCTGAAGATCACGGAAAAAGGCTTTATCGCATCGAATCCGGCTGTTCATCGGGTGCTGTCCTATGTAGTTAACATCGGGAGATCCTTTCCCTTTGTGATATTAATGATTGCCATTATGCCCTTGACCCGGGCTATGGTGGGCAGTTCCATCGGAACCGGTGCCGCTGTAGTGCCCTTGAGCTTGGCCACGATTCCCTTTTTTGCCAGGGTGGTGGAAAGCGCCCTGGGAGAAATCGACTTCGGGCTGATAGAAGCCGCCCAGTCCATGGGGGCCACCAATGGTGAAATCATTCGAAAAGTCCTGCTACCTGAAAGCATCTCCCCGTTGGTACTGGGGATTACCATTACCTTTGTGAATGTGGTGGGTTACTCGGCCATGGCCGGGGTTGTGGGAGGAGGTGGTTTGGGTGATCTGGCCATTCGCTATGGCTACCATCGCTTCGATCAGGAAGTGATGTTTAGCACCATTATCGTCCTGGTGGTCCTGGTAACCACCGTACAATGGACCGGAAGTTTTCTTGCCAATAAATTGAATAGGAGGAGAAGTTAATGACGAAAAGAAAAGGAATTATTATTGGATTGTTGTTGATTATCACTTGGGGAATTTTTGTGGGATGCACCGATGCAGGGGAGGACGAGGAACTTTCCACTTTGAGAATCGGCGCTAGCCCCGTACCCCACAGTGAAATTCTGGAGTTTATCGAAGAGGACTTAAAAAAGGAGGGCATCGCTTTAGAGATCGTAGAGTTTACCGATTACGTAACCCCCAACCTCTCCCTGGAGGAAGAGGAAGTTGATGCGAACTTCTTTCAGCACGGCCCCTACTTAGAGAGTTTTAACGGCGAACACGGACTGAACTTATCAAGCGTACTGGAAGTACACGTGGAACCCTTGGGTCTTTATTCCAATAGCCTGGGGGATATCGAAGAGCTTCAGGAAGGAAGCACCATTGCCATACCCAATGACCCGACCAATGGGGGAAGAGCCTTACTGCTTCTTAGTGAGTTTGGGCTGATTGATGTAGAGGAAGGGTCGGACCTACAGGTTACCATCAGTGATATTAAAAACAATCCGAAAAACTTAGAATTCGTGGAGTTGGAGGCTCCTCAACTACCAAGATCCCTAGAGGATGTGGACGCTGCGGTGATTAATACGAATTATGCCCTGGAGGCGGATTTTCATCCCTTAGAGGATGCGTTAATCAGTGAGAATGAAAACTCACCCTACACCAATGTGATCGCCACCAGAGAGGAGTTAACGGATTTGGAAAAGATCCAGGCATTAATTGAAGTGTTGACGAGGGAAAAAGTCGAGGACTTCCTATGGGAGAACTACGACGGTGCGGTGGTTCCCGTGTTTTAACGGAAAAAAAAGAGAAAGCAAAAAGAGACTCTTAAAGGAGTCTCTTTTTATTTACAGCAAGCTTGACTAATTGCAAACAAAATAGTATTATGTTTATATATAAACAGACTATACAATATTATGTTTGGTTTAACTATGTTTAAGGAGGGTAACTATGGAAAACATAAACGAAGCTTTTTGGAAAGCATCTCCGGAGGAAATGCAGCGGGGATACATTTATCGAAGGGAGGAAGAGGACTATCGGTGCCTGATCTGCGGTGAGAGTTTTCAGGACGGGAGGGTTTATCAGCGAAAGGGGAAGCTGTTGGATGCGAAACTGACGGTAAAGGACCACATCGTCGAAAAACATCAGTCGGTTTTTCATTATCTGTTGAACTTAAGCAAACGGTATACGGGATTGACGGATACCCAAAAAGAAATCCTGGAAGATCTCTATTTAGGTCGCAGTGATAAGGAAATCGTCAAAAATCAGGGAGGGAAAAGTCCCGCTACCATTCGAAATCATCGTTTTAAACTGCGGGAGAAGGAAAAACAGGCAAGGGTCTTCCTAGCTCTGATGGGACTTTTGGACAATCCAAAGAAACCGAAAACCCCCTCGGAGGAGTTAGTGGATATTCACCGCCGGGCAACCTCCGTGGACGACCGCTACGTGATTACCCAGGGTGAGCAGGAAAAAATACTACAGGCCTATATTAAAGATGGTCGGGTTACAAGCTTTCCCAGCAAGGAAAAGAAAAAGATCGTGATCCTTCAATACATTATGGAGGCCTTTGAGGCGAATAAGCAGTATCGGGAAAAGGAGGTAAATGAAATCATCAAAGAGAAGATTGAGGACTACGTTACGGTCCGACGCTATCTGATTCAATACGGATTTTTAGACCGAAAAAGGGACGGTAGTTTTTACTGGGTGAAAGAATAAGGAGGCAAAAAGGTTCCTTCCCGTCGGAAATGGGTACAAATATGGAAACAGCGGTTTTTAAAAAAGAGGGAACATCAAGCGATAAGAAGGGAGCGGTAAGAGGTTTTGTTATAGTTATATAAGAAGAAAGGACTTATCGATGGGGGAGAAGATATAAAAATACATGAAGAAATGAGTGATGTATCATGGCCTGTACTTCTTTTGAAAATGCCAAGGCTTTAGTAAATAGCTTAACCCAGTTAGATGGGGAAGAGTCTATTATTATGGAGGGGGCTACCTATCATCTTGTTAATTCCTACGATGATTTAATAAAACTGAATAATAAGTTCAATTTTATAAGATCACTAAATAGGAATGGAAAAGATGATGACGTGAAACATGAAGGGTCTCTTCTGGAAAATGTATTTTTTGTGATTCGATTTGACATAGAACTAAGTAGTATTCAAAAGAAAGCAGGTCTTCTCTTGGAGGGTCTCAGGATAAGCAACTGTGTGTTTTTAGGGGAGCTTAAAAAAGACATTCAAAGTGATGATGACCCAAATTGGGAAGAAGGATCATTAGTGCTAGACCGTTGTTTAATAAAGAATGAAATAAGATTTGTTTTTAATCCGGTATCCTTTGAAGCTTACGATTGTTGTTTTATGGGTAGCGTATCATTCCATGATCTAAGGGATACTTTCGCAGGATATTTTTGTGATTTCACACAAATAGAAATCCAGACAGCACATATCGATAACTTAGTTTTGGAAGAGTGTTCTGCAAAGTCATTACTTATCAACTTCGATTCTCATCAGCCGATTCTAAATGTAGTCGAAATCACTCATTGTAGGATTGAAGATATAAGTTTTAATAGCAATAATTACGCTGCCAGGGTTATAAATAAAAAACTCGTATTAATTGGAAACGACATTAAGAATTTTACAACAAAAAAATTACATGCGAAAACTTTATGGATCAATAAGTGTACTATTGAAAATATAATGGTAGAGAAATCAATAATTGACGCTGATTTCATTATGGTTGAGAATACCTTTGATACAATAAATTTACGAGGTACGTATTTTAGAGGGAAAATCTTATTTGACATTAGCTTTATTGAATACGGAGATATGAACAGAATTTTTAAGTACAACTTAAGGGATACGGAAACAATTGAAAACGTAAATGTTTTTATTAGGCTGGCTAATCAGAACAATGATACGGATGCTGAACTGAAATTGAAATATTTCCAAAGTGTGCAAAAAAACAAAGCGTATAATACAGGGGTCAAATACATAGCGAACAAAGTTTTAGATATTACAACAGGCTACTTTACAAATTACAGAAGAATCGTTCTAACAATGATAGCTACTATTGTCATTTTTGGAGCTGTGTATTCACTGTTTCCACAATATATTTTGGTGGGGGATACCACACTGGATATAGCAACAAACAATAATACTGTTTTAGTGATAGTGAATTCATTTTACTTCTCGTTGATATCGTATACCACCATTGGATATGGAGACTTGTCTCCCATTGGGATATTTAAATTATTATCAGGGATCGAAGGTATGCTTGGGGTCTTAATATCAGCCTCATTGGTAACTGTTTTTGCACGTAAATTTTTATAAAGAAAGGCCACTGGTGGACGGCTTAGAGTGAGGCAATGTTTACTGATCGAAAAATATTTGTGAAAAATACATTGAAAATCCTCCTACCCTATGAGGAAGTTCAGGGGCATCTTAGGGACATCAAAGGAAGGGAGCTTTATGTACCCAAAGGGGAGAAAGAAGCCTATAAAAAGTTGGCCGGTGATATGGAGATTAAAACCTTTAACCCGGAAGCGGTGGAAAACTACGCGAACCTGGTTGTGGACGGAAACTACCTGAAGGGAAAAGAAAATATCGAAATCGAAAATTACGGCGCATTGGAATTTACCGAAAGGATCACGGAAGAGGAGATCGCAAAGGGCATCAAAAGTATTAAGAACTATGGTAAAATCCAGTGCCCGAAGGAGATCTACGGCATTCTCAGTCAAAAAGTTGCGGAAAACTACGGCATCCTTAATAGGGAACAGGAAAATTCGGAAAAGGGTGAAGACAGCGGATATACCATCGTAGCAAATATAGGTGCTTTGGAGCTGTAATCAAAGAGAATAAAAAAAATAACCGCCTCCAGGTTCTGTTCTCGGACCTGAAAGGCGGTTATTTTTTTCTTGGGGTGACTCTGTTTTTTGGTTTTCTATCCGATAAAGCTGCCATAGTGAAACTGCTCCTTCGCTTTTTGGATGTCTTTTTCAACTTCCTGATGACGTAAAATCTGAGCAATTTTGTCCTGGGCTTTATTGAAAACGAAAGTAAGTTTGTTAGACTTGGCTTCGTCAACGGTTACCACAAAGGTTTCATTTTGTACGGTTAAGGTTTTTTCCATGGGTTCTCCCTCCTTTATACGATCGATTTTTGTTGCGATGGTTTCCAATCCGTTCATTTCTAAAATGTTTTCCACGGTGATCCTCTCCTTTCAAATTTTTAGTTCTATGTACTACTTTGAACTTGTCTTTATTATAGACCGGATCTAAAGTCAATATAACCGTCGGAAGACGCTTTTTGAATCCTCCTGAAGGGCCTTTGATCCTCCGTCTGTAGGCGGAAGGGAATTGGTAAAGAGGGAAAGTTGGTAAAATTTTCACTGAAAATAGAGGAGTTTGGAAAGCAAATATTGAATTAATAACAGAAGGAAAAAGTGAAGACCTGTTTAGGTCAGGGTCGGAAGGAGGGGTATTATGAGTATCGAATATTGTGTAAATACCCAAATTAATGGGAAGGAACTGACGGAAGTATTTAAGAGCGTTGGATGGAATAAAGATGAAAAGGTGATAGTGCAGGCTTTTGAAAATTCTTTTTATTGAAAAATGCGGATTCAAAGAAAATGATCAAGCGATGTGGATTCCCAAATAACGGCATCGACCAAAGACGGCTTCCATGGGAGATTTTTTGTACAGCATAGGGAGCGGGTGCCGGGAGAATAGCAGGAAAGGAGATAAAAATGATCGATAAGTATGAAGTGGTCACGTTATGTGGAAGTACCAGGTTTAAGGAGGATTTCATGAGCGTTCAAAAGGAGCTGACGCTACAAGGAAAAATCGTAATATCCGTTGGACTGTTTGGACATGCCGGTGACAACGAGGTTTGGGATGACAACACCAAAGAAATGCTGGACGATATGCACAAAAGAAAAATTGATATGGCGGACTCCATCTTCGTCATCAACAAAAATCACTACATTGGAAAGAGCACCCGGTCGGAAATCGAGTATGCTGAAAACACGGGAAAACCGGTGCACTATCTTGAAACCCCTTAGGGCATTCACGAACCATCCCGCCGAAAGGAAGATCCTTTGTAAAATTCGCATTCTTCTTGAAAGTTAATACACTGTTGAGTGAGAATATTTGAGTTAGCGATGTTAATATAATAAAACACACAAAAAGCCTTAGATAATATATCTAAGGCCTTTTGTGTGTTTTATTGAAACATTAAGCTTTTACCGTTCTTTTTATCAGTAGTACAATCATACCGGAGGAAAGAAGGAACAGCATAACGTAAGGACTTTGATCTCCGGTTTGAGGAATCGGTTCTTCATCTTCATCCTCATCGTCTACCGGATCGTCTTCATCATCCACCGGGTCATCTTCATCATCCACCGGATCGTCGGCTTCTTCGTATTCCGTGATCCGACCTTCAGTATCCATTTCCACAACACCTAGTTCCTGAATATAGGTAATGACAACTTCATCTAAGGCGTGTAGCTCCGTTACCAGTTCCATTTCTGCAAAAAGTTCATAGCCGTCGCCTCCGGCAGCTACAAAGTCATTCGTAGCAACTAGATAGCTTTTTTCCAAATCAATGGGCTCATCGTCCACCATAACGTTTTTGATCCGCTCACCATATTCAGCTGAAGTGTCAATTTCATAGCTTGCGCCGGAAATTTGCAGGAAAGCACCCTTGGGCTCCGGATAATCCGAGGCACCGATTTCTAATGCGTCGATCATTTCCTGACCGGTTATCTCAAGGGTTACCAAGGCGTTACCAAAAGGCAGCACGCTTGCCACATCACCCTTGGTAATATCCCCCACATCGATGGAGGCTCGAATCCCTCCTCCGTTGGAAAAAGCAATATCCGCTTCGCTAGCATCCCGCATGGCGTCGGTCAGAAGGTTACCTAAATTGGTTTCCCCGGCACGGACGTATTCCCGTTCTCCATTAAGGTAAATTTTGTTCTCGCCGATTACTTCTGAGAGCTGTTCGTCCACTTCGGCCATAATCTCGCTAATGGTAGCCCAAAGCGGTAGAGCATCTTCGTCCGGGAATCTCTCCATGGCTTCTTCCTTTAAGACCGCCCCGGAGGTTATGGAAATATCTTCTCCATCAAATACCACTTCCACTACTCCTAAGTGTTTTCCATAATCCTCAACTTGTACAACCATGGTGTCTCCATACATTCTTCCACCTTCCAGGAAGGAGTGGGAATGGCCGTCAACGATTAAGTCGATGCCATCTACTTCAGTGGCAACACCAGAGCTTCGCTCTTCGTATTTGGTACTCTCGTCAATCCCTAAATGAGCCAAACTGATAACAAAATCCAAATCATATTCGTCGTCAAAATGGTCCATCATTCCTTGGGCATAGGTTACGGGGTTTAGAAATTCCAAGCCCGCGGTTCCTGCAGGATGGCTCTTAAACAAGGTTTCCGGTGTAGCCAGTCCGAATATCCCTATTTGAATGTCTCCGTATTCGATTACGTCGTATTCCTTTTCAATAATCGGTTCTCCCGTAGCTTCATAAACCACGTTGCCGGCAAATATGGGAAAATCCGCCATTTCTTCTAATTCAATCAGTCGCTGATAACCGTAATTGAAATCATGATTTCCAGCAACCATATAATCGTAGCCGATTTCATTCATGATGGTAATGATGCTTTCTCCTTCGGGAATTGTGGCGTAGGGTTGACCATGGACGGTATCCCCGGCATCAAGAAGCAATACATTTTCCCGATCCTCTCTAAACTCCCGTACTAAGGCGTCGATCCTAGCAAAACCCATACCATCAAATCGGTCTTCTACAATTCTACCATGGATGTCGTTGGTATGTAGAATGGTTAGCTCCAGGGTGTCGGAATCTTCAGCTGCAAAGGCAAAGGCAAAGCTTGATAGTACCATACTTAAAACCAATACTACAACTAAAAGACGTTTATTAAAGTTGCTCTTCATAAACCAATCACTCCTTTAATTTTTTTCCTATACACACTGCCATTCCATAAAGATCACAAGCTTATGTCCGCCACCGATGATCTTTTCCCTTCATTGACATCCTCCTTTCGTAGATGGTTTAAATTATTTTTTTACCGACGTGCAATTTTATTATATTATAGTTATCAGATTATTGCAAAGGTTTTTAAAATTATTTCTGCAGGTGGTGAGCAAGGGAAATAAGCGAAAGAGAAAGGGGGGATTTTCTTTAGGGAAATCATTTTAACTTGCTGACGGCATAAAATCTGAGAAACTTTGCTTCGGATTTTATGGAAAAAAAGAGGAATATCACAGAAAAAAGAGGAGTTTAGAAAGCAAATATTGAATTAATAACAGAAGGAAAAAAATGAAGACCGGTTTAGCTAAGGGTCGTAAGGAGGGGTATTATGAGTATCGAATATTGTGTAAATACCCGAATTAATGGGAAGGAACTGACGGAAGTATTTAAGAGCGTTGGCTGGAATAAAGATGAAAAGGTGATAGTGCAGGCTTTTGAAAATTCTTTTTTTGTTTTAGCTTATAACAAAGAAGAATTGATAGGGTTTGCTCGAGCCATTTCCGATGGTTATTTTTACACAGGAATTTATGATGTGGTGGTTCGACCACCCTTTCAGGGAAAAGGAATTGCTAAGAGGATGATGAAGATTCTTTTAAAGGAGTTTAACGGCACCTACTTCTTTTTAACCTATACCGATGGAAACCGGGAATTCTATGAAAAATGCGGATTCAAAGAAAATGATCAAGCGTTGTGGATTCCAAAATAACAGTGTCGACCAAGAATTTGGAATACGGAGAATGGGCAGCGGAGGTAATTGACTCCCTGGGATTTGAAAAAATCATTTGTATGGGAGAATCCTTTGGTGGGGTAATCTTGACAAAACTGATGGCCGTTGCACCTGAGAAAATTGAAATAGCAAAGAAAAACCCCTAGAGGGGAGAGATCTAGGGCTTTTTCAACATTTATTTCATTTAAGGAGAATGAAAGTAAGAAAAAGTTACTATTGGAACAAATCTGTTCAATGCACTTATTAATCAGCGGGATCTTCCATATCTTCTTCGATGGGTTCTTCCATCGGCTCATCTTCCACTTCACACCCGACGAACCCGATCAAAGCTAAACTAAGGATTCCTGCAACTAACAATTTTTTCAAATTCATACACGAATACCTCCTTTGTAAATTTACATTTTTTCTCGAAAGTTAATACACTGTTGAGTGAGAATGTTTGAGTTAATGATTTATTATGATTCTTATACTATCAGAAAAATGTATCATTATTATGTCAACGGGTAAGATCGCGGGTTTTACCGTTATATGTTAAAATATTTTATAAAAAGAGCGTGATTCAATGGAGGTTATAGTGACGATAGGCTTTTATACTATCTGGTTTACGCCGATTATTTTTGTTGTGAATTTGATTGGTGCTATGAAAGCGGTTAAGGAAGGAAGAGAAACCACGGTACACACCGGCGCCTGCGCTATCAGCTTACTGCTGATTGTGATACCGATATTTTTTTCGATGTTTTAAAAAGGCGATACCAAGGAGCATAACCGCCGTTTGTTTCATTCGGAATAGGCTTTGATGGCCCCGAAGAACTTCAAGTTCATAAAGAGTTCATCTAAAGATGCTAGGATAAAAATACCCGGCACAGGGAAATAATTTTTGAGAGGGATTCTTATGAACAAAAGCTTACTTAGAAAGGGTGCTTTGCTGCTAGCCCTTTATTTGGTTTACCTGTTCATCGGTTTTATGCTACCGGTGTATATGGCCAGGGCGGATTCCGTCCAGTCTTCCGGAGACATGGATCCAGAGGGATTATACGGTGACGAGATCGGGCCGGACAAGGCCCTGTTGTTGGAGGACCCCATGTATTCCGGTATATCCCGGCTACATCTTATGGATCAGGCGAAGGAGCAGATACAAATCGCCTATTTTTCCGCCCATGACGGTATCGCGAGCGATCTGTTTTACGGAACCATTTTATCCGCGGCTAATAGAGGAGTAGAGGTGCAACTGATTTTTGACGGGATCTTTCATAATCTGGGTCGGAACAACCGGTCGGTATACCGGGCACTGGTCAATCACCCGAAGATCGAAATCCGCTTTTATGAACCTCTGAATCTTTTAAAACCATGGACGTTGAACAATCGCATGCATGATAAGTTCATGGTCGTAGATGATACCTATGCCATGATCGGAGGAAGAAATATTGGAGATAAGTATTTTCTGGACCCCTATGAGGATGAAATTGTAAAGGACCGGGATGTACTGATAAAAAGATCCTGCTTTGAAACGGGGGAGCATAGTGTGCTGGAGGATTTTGACAAGTACTTTGGCCGTCTATGGGAAAGCCGCTATACAAAGGAGGAACCTCTTCGGTTTTCAAGAAGACAGAAAGATTCCCCGGAGAGAAAAACCTCGGAACTACTGGAATTTCGCCGTGAAATAGAAGCACAATACCCGGACAAGTTTCCCGAAAGCATGGATTGGAACGGGAAGTTTCATGAAACCAAGGGCATTATCTTGACCACAAACTCTGTGGATCGGATTGGAAAAGAGCCCCGAGTGCTGATGAAACTGGGGAAGCTCTTGGAAGGGGCGGAGCAGTCCGCAGTGGTTCAAAGCCCTTACGTAATTCCCAGTGATCGGATGAGACAGCATTTCGATCATCTACAGAGCGACCATGAACTGTTTATTCTAACCAACTCCAAGGCCGCATCCCCAAACTATTTCGGTATTGCCGGTTATTTAAATCACCGGGAGGAAATCCACGGCCGGGCGGATCAGATTTTCGAGTACGACGGCCGGGGATCGGTCCATGGGAAATCCTATATCTTCGATCAGCAAATCAGTCTGGTGGGTTCTTTTAATATGGATGCCCGCAGTGCGTTTTTGAGTACGGAAAGCATGGTGGTAATCGACAGCCACTCCTTTGCCAAGGAATTATCCGGAGAAATTGAAGGTCTCGTCCGGAAAAGTGTTCCCTATAGTGAGGAGGGGCCCTCTTTTGGAGCGGAACAGGCTGAAATAGAACCGGTGCCCTGGTATAAAGGGGTGTTGGTGAAAGTCCTGCGGGGGGTGCTTTACCCCTTTGATGAACTGCTGTGATAAGCGGCAGGGAAATGCTAACGAGCTTGTATGTCGTCGGCTTTCGGATTGGAAAAAAATTATCACCACTTTCAATTTGATCGATCCATTTATTTTCCCCTGAAGTAATTTTCACCCTCAATTTTTTGATGAAGGAAGACAATTTTTCCTTAATGTGGTAGGATTTATGATGCACTGAAAAAATAACAACGTTGTATTGGGGGATCATCATGGGACAGAAAAAAAGAAGGTTGAACAGAAGAAAAATCCTGGTTATCTTATTGATGTTTGGGGTTCTAGGAGGATTTTTATTGGGGATGAACCGCAGTACCACTGCAAGTTCCCAACAGGACAGCAGTATTCAGGATTCCGCTTACCCGGGGATTTAACCACCCTGGGAGCCGATGGAATCCGGGAGGAGATCGACAGAGTCGATGCAACGGTAACTAATAAATCCCGGAATTAATTTTCCGGGATTTTACTTTGCAGTTGTTTTCCCCGTTGCTTTTCAATATACCCGGTACCAAAAAGGACGCCGGAGACGATGAAGAGAAAACCCAGGGACTGGGAAAGGCTAATGGTTTCGTTCAAAAAGACGGCGGAAGAGACCAGGCCGAAAAAGGGAACAAAGTTATTGAATACCGCGGTCTGGGAAGCACCGATTTTTTGTATGGAGGCATTAAAGATCAAATGTCCGCCGCCGCTGATGACGATCCCCGAGAAAAAGAACAGAAAATAGGTAAAGGGAGGAGCCGAGGTCATTTGGCTGATCCCTTGAGGTTCCACCATAAAGCTGATCAGCAGTAAGCTTAAGGCGCCGCCGATATTCATCAGAGCGGTGACCTGCTTGGAATCTACCGTGGCGGTAACCTTTCGAATCAGAATAAAGCTTGTGGCCTGAACAAACATGGCGGTAAAAATTATGATTTCTCCCAGGGAAAATCCTAAAGTATGGAAGGAGCCTCCTTGAATGAAAAAAACGCCGATCAAGGCCAGAATAAAGCCTAAGGTTCTTAAGGGGGTTAATTTCTCTCCCAGATGAAGCACCCCAAGGAGCGCCGTGGTTAGGGGTAATAGCGCAAGAATCAACGAGGCATTGGATGCATCGATTAAGGTTAGACCGTAGGCCATTAAGGATTGATGCAACACCACGCCGAAGAGCATACCGAAGAAAATATAGAGACCCTCTTTTTTGTTCAGGGAGCGATAATTTTTTCCAAGAAGGACTACAGCGGAAGCGGTAACCCCGGCCAGCATAATTCGAAAAGCGGTCATGGTCTGGGGCGGAAGATCCGACACTAAGGTTTTAATGATCACCAGGTTCGTCCCCCATAAGGCCATGACCAGGAAAACCAGGGCGTAGTTTGTTAACAGTTGTTTTTTTTGCATAGATAAGTCCTCATTTCATTTATGATAGTGTTTAAATCCAAGGGATTGGTCTTCTGGTATTATATCATAAATGATCAAACCCATGATGAGTGTTTTCATCAAGGGACTTTGAATGAGTCCCTTACAGCTTTAAGTTTTTCAAAAGTTCATGGAGCTTTTGGGCAAGTCGGTTGATCAACGTTACTTCCTCCGTTAATCCCTGTACTTTTTCATTTTGCTCTAACACTCCTTCAATCATGCCATCTACGGTTTTATCCCCGGAGTGGAAATAGTTCGTAAGATTTTCCATTTCCCTATTCACTTCATTGCTAAAGTTTGTAATTTCTTCGGTGGCCGAATATACTTTGCTTACCCTATCCGATACCTGGTCAACTGATTTTGCAATCCCTTCAAAGCTTTGATCCACCGCTTCCACCATCGTAATTTCCTTTTGAATGGTACTTAAGGTTTCCCCCATGGAAGATTCCGTACTTTCAATTTGGTTTTGAATCAATGAAATCCGCTCTTCAATAGAGGAGGCCTGGTTTGCGGATTCCTCCGCCAATTTTCGGACCTCTCCCGCCACCACGGCAAAACCTTTGCCCTGATCTCCCGCTCTGGCGGCTTCGATGGATGCATTCAGTGCGATTAAATTGGTTTGTTCCGTGATCCCTTTAATGCTGGCTACAATGGAGTTGATCTCCTTAGAAATATTTTTAAGAGAGCCGATTTTCTCGCCGGTATCCTGCACCTGGTCCACCGTATGATGAACATAGGATTTCATCTCACTCATAGCCGTTTTTCCGGTGTTGGATTCTTTCGCAGTATCCTTTGTCATTTGCCGTAGGCTTTGGCTAAGGTCCGCCACCCCGGCCACCTCATCATTAATTCGATAGATTTTGTTTTGCATTTCCTTCATTGCCAGGGTTCGTCCCTGAATAATATTTTTACTCTCAGTGGCAGCGGAGCTTATTTCCTGAGTCCGACCTTCTGTTTCCACCATCAGACTTTGAAAAGCGCTGGAGCTTTTCATTAATTGATCGGAAGAACTTCGTAGGGTTTTCATTAAATCGTGGACCGTATCCAACAGTTCATTGATATTTTCCGCCATGGTTCCGATTTCATTATCGCTGTGAATCTCAATGCGTTTGGTCATATCACCCTTTAACTGGGCAATATCTTCAACTTTATTAACCAAGGTCTTCATAGTTTTCATCTCTTTTGCGATTACGGTGCCCACCACAATATTAACCGTAACCAAAACAATTCCAAGGAGAAGAACAAAGAGGGAAACCATCCCCGCTAGTAACCCCCAGATCAGATCGGTTTTAATCGTTGTATGAAGTATAACCACTTCTTCGTCGGCGGTTTCCAAAGGGACGTAAAAGCTTAAGGGTTCCCGGTCGAGAAAGAACCTTCCTGAGAAGTCGTTGCCAACGGATTGTTGATTTTTATAGGCTTTTTCCAGGTCCTCAGAGGTCTCCTCCACCGGGCTACCCAATTCAAAGACTTTATCCTCTTCCATTCCGTAGAGGTATATCCATTCTTCTTCAACCTTTGTTAATAACATCAATCGATCAGAAACAAAAGAAATGTTGTCCTGATAATGATCCACTTCCGATTGCAATCGGTTTAAGGCTTCCTGTTCGTCGCTTCCATCCACTTCCAAATTCCTTAATTCGAAATCTTCAAAGGTTCCCTGCAGCCCGGCGGCCACGGAATCAAAACCGATGGCAGCAAAATCCGACACCTTACTGAATAATAAAGAAGTTGCTATAATACCAAAAACAATGAAAACCAATAACATAACCACCATAATTTTTTGCACCATTTGTCGACCCAATTTTTTCTTCTTTTTCATAATGTCTTCCTCCTATCGTCATTCCTTAGATGATGTCAATAGTAGCAAAGAAGTATGAACTGATTATGAACAATAATCAACGTAAAATAACCGTCGTTAGGTTTTTACTCATCCTTCCGACGGTTATGGCTGGTCTTTTATATCCGTTGTTGTTTTATCCGTTGTTTATCCGTTGATATCAAGGCCGATAGCGGCGGCTCCTAGGGCGCCGACAAACTGGGATTCTTCCCGGTGATAGACCGGGGTGTTTAGCTCCTCGGCCAAGGCCTTTCGAAACAGCGGACTTTGGGAGACGCCCCCGGTCAACAACACCTCTTCCTGTAGGCCCATCCGCCTTAGCATCACCGAGGCTTTTTGGGCGGTGCTGTGGATGATACCCCGGGCGATTTCCCCTTTTTTTGCCCCTTCCGCCAAAAGGCTGATCACTTCCGATTCCGCAAATACGGTGCACATGTTGTTGATCTTACAAGGCTCATAACCTTCCGCCAGGGCGGAAAGGTCTCTCACTTCCACTCCCAGGCTTGTAGACATTACTTCCATGAATTTTCCCGTTCCGGCGGCACATTTATCATTCATCAAAAAATCCAGAACTTTTCCTGTTTTAGACAGGTGAATGATCTTACTGTCCTGCCCGCCGATATCGATCACGGTTCCCGTTCTGGGGTGAAGAATCTGGGCGCCTTTCCCATGACAGGTGATCTCGGTGACGGCTTTCCAGGCAAAATCCGTGACCACCCGTCCGTATCCCGTAACCACCACCGGGGGATGTATGGAGGACCTAGGCTCAAGGCCGGAATCGGGCAGCAGGCCTTTTTTCTCCAGGATCCGCCGGTAAACTTCTTCTCCGGTTTTTTTCGGACTCCATCCCGTAGGCAGCAGGACCTTCTCAAGGATTTCATGATCTTGATTGATCAGCACCCCTTTGGTGGCCACGGATCCGATGTCGATTCCAATGGAAAGTGCCTCCATTTAGTATTCCCCTTGAATCTGTTCTAGGAAGGCTTCCACCCGTACTTTGATTTGGCCCCGGTCGGAGTTGGAGTAGTCGGTTTCAATCTGGATAAAGGGCATTTCCAGCTCTTCTTTGACAAATTTACCTACCTGATAGGATTCGATATTATAGGTATGACAGGCCTGCCAGGTTAAATCCACCACACCGTCCACCTGATAATCCCTGGCCAATCGACCTAAGAGATCCAGCCGGCTGTTGTTCGGGGTCATACAGGAACAGGGGGTGGACAGGTATTTTTCCGCAATCGCCTTGATCGGCTCTTTTTCTTCATCGATCATGGTATCAAGACCTTTGTAACCGGTACAGTTTTCCAGGGCCACCACGCTGGCGCCACTTTCTTCTAACACTTCCAACACCTTTTCCGATCCCGCACCGATGGGGACCCCGGTCAGCAGTATTCGCGGCGTTTCGGCGGTGTATGGGCTTTTGCCTTCGCTGATCATCTCCTTGGTTTCCACAATCAAATCCTCCACTAATCGGATGCCCGCTTCCTTATCCACGTTAAAGCCTTTTAACCACTGGGCCATCATCATATCCTTGCCGCTTAGAGGGGCGGGCTTTACCCGGTTCAGTTCGTGGAGGTCTTTCATGACCTGTCGCTCCCGGTTTCCCAGTTTTATGGCGGCCCGAAGATCCTCATCGGTAATCTTTCGGTCAAAGGATTCCTCTAAAAAGCTTTTGAACTTTTCCATTTCCGTTTCCCAGAACTTCAGATTCTCCTCCCCTTCTCCCTGCTGGGGAAGGTTCATCACATGCATGGGTTTGATTTCTCCCATCAGTTCATACATTTTCTTCTTACCGTCACAAGTGGTCTCCGCCAATAATACGTCGGAGAAATAGAAATAGGGACAGGTATCGGTTACAGCGAATCCGTAGCTGGACTTAATTAGGGGACAGAGGTTTCTGGGCAGTTTCTCCTCCGCGGCGGCAATGGGCTCTTCCTTGGTACCGCAAAGGGTTACGGGAATGGCATCGGCGGCCATGGCAATTTCATGGGGGGAGAATACACAGTAGGTCCCCACCACTTTTTTTCCCTGTTCACTGGCTTCCTTAATTTTTACGGAGTTGACGCCCCGTTGTTCTTCTACTTTTTCCATCAAACTTGGTCTCATTTACTTCACTCCTCTTGTTAATATTTTGTCTTAATTATATAGTATAGTAAGAAATGTAGCATAAGAGAAATTGAAAAGTTTAATGGATTTTGTGATTGTCATTGGATTTTTGAATTATTTCCCCTCCTTTAAAAACTTTTCCAACGCCTTATTCCATTTTTCCGGGGATTCATAAAACATTAAATGTCCGCCCATAACGATGTTTTGGGTTTTCGGGGAGATCTTTTTCATATAGGGCTCTGCCACATCCGCCCAATGCTCTGCAATAAACATTAGAGAAGGGACGTTTTCCGAGACCTTCTTTACCGTGTCGGTGAAATCTGAAAAAACCGCATTGGTAAACAGGGCGCTGCAAACGTAGTAAGGGGTTTTCGCAGAAAGATCCAAAATAAATTCCAGCTCTTCGGGATCGGGAGGCTGCTGTAGCATCACTTCTTTGGTGTAGTCGGAAAAGAAGTCTCTTGTTCCTTCCGGGCTGATGAAGATCTCGGATACAACGGTACGAAGTTCTTCGATGCTGGCCTCCGTCCAATCATCGGCATTCGGCGACAAAGGTCTTGGGGACATATCAATGGTAACTACGGCTTGTACTTTGGCGGTACCGTACTGCTTTAAATACCCCCAGGCATCAAGATTTCCGGTAGACCATCCCACCAATAGGATGTTTTCCAGTTCCAGTGCTTCAATGAGTTTTGCCAGGTCCTTCCCGTGGGTTAAATAGTCGTTACCATGCACGGTTTTGGTGGATAAGCCCTGACTTCTGGGATCGATGGCAATGACCCGGTAATTCTTTGAAAAATAATGGATTTGTGCGTTGAAAATCTCCCAGGAAAAGGTTAACCCGGGAATGAGCACCATCGGATCCCCTTCCCCCTTTTCCACGTAGTGCATCTCAATTCCTTCTTCCAAGGTCAGATACTTGCTTTCGAGCCTGTTCACTGCCATTTTTTTCGCTCCTTTCTAAGGTTGTTTTACCGTCGCCAACTTATGTTTTTCCACGATTTGTTCTTATTCATTTGTACCCATTATGATTTTACTAACCCATCATAAGCCCACTAAGTGAGGGCAGACTGGCTAGCAGTATAGCGATAAGTTGGAAAGGAATCGGCAACAAAACCTGATTTACCAAGGGCTAGTATGCTATAATAAAAAAGTAGGCTTATTAACGAAGGATCACCGGAGGCCGGATAACAAAGCGGTGAATATTTACATAAAGGAGCTTGATCAACTGTATGAAGGTTAAAGCAGGGAAAACGAAGTTCAAAACCACAAAAAAAACGATCACCAAGCAGGAAGTATTGGATAAGCAAAAGGCCTGGGGCGAGGGGATTGTGGCCATAGGAAAAGTATATTCCGCCGGCGGGGATTACAAAACCGCAGCGAAAGAACATATCAAACATTTTTACAATTATCAGGAAGGCAGCGTACTGTTTAAGCCCACACTGGCGGCGGACAAACAATTCAGAAGAGATTTTTCCGGGGCCCTATCCTACTTTATAGGAGGGGATGAAAATTACCCGGAAGATCACGGCTTCGCCATCAAACCCTGGTGTAACGTCCGATGGGAAACCGTCGGCATAAAAATCATCGGCAATACGGCCCTGACCATGGGAAATTACTTTTTCACCTCGGAATCGGCAAAGGAAGAGCTTAAGGTGGAATATTCCTTTGCCTATACGAAAAACAGCAGGGGGGAGTTGAAAATTATTCTCCATGACTCCCACTTGCCCTGTAAACATTACGAAAGTCACGAGTATTCTTGAATCCATTATAAACCCGGGTGTAGTTTCGGCGTAACCCTGGGTGCAATCCACAAAAAGAAAGCCCCTACAATAACAAATCATTGTAGGGACTTTTTTTGATTGAAGATTACCGCCGTTCTTCGATCAATTCGTCTCTAATTATCCGATACCATTCAATAATCCTTTGGTATTCTTCGCTGTCAGCATCATAGCGGTTGCCTTCCCCATCGGTATAGTGGTTGTTTTGGATTAAGGGTGCCCGGTTATGGATTTCCCGTACCAGTTGCAAGTGCAGGGGCTTTTCCATGCCGGCCTGTTCCAGAACTAATAGAGGCAGGACCGTAGCGTTTTGTAAAGGCGGCTCTTCTTTTTCCAAGGGATAGTTCGCCCAAAGGATGTAAGGGACGGTATGCAGCCTTAAATCATCCTTTAGTTCCTCCGGGGTTTCATCGTCGATAAAGCCCATTTCCCGGTACACATCGAAATCCCCGCCAAACATCGGGAGGTGATCTCCGAAAAACAACAAAAGCGTCGGCTCGTCGGAGTCCCTCAGATAATCCACCAGTCGTTTTAGGGCCTGATCGGAATAATACAGGCCGTTGGCATAGTTTTGCAGCATGTTTTCCTGGCGTTCATTTAAGTAGTGGTCGAAATCAATTACCGGCTCCCCCCGGGGTGCATGGTAAGGGGCATGGTTTTGCATGGTCAAGGTGTAATTGAAAAGCGGTTCCTCCGAGGCTTCGATTTGTTCAATCAGCCGATCGGTTACATAATCATCGGAGACAAAGGGTCCTAAGGTAGGGGGATCCTCTAAATCCTCCAGGGCGGTAAAATGCTGGAATCCCAGCAGGGGAAGCACCTCATCTCTTTGGTAATACCACTGAAAGAAGGGATGCAGGGCTTCGGTTCGGTACCCCTTTTCTTTAAAGATTGAAGCCAGAGAGGGCACGGGTTCGTGGATATCATGGCGGTAGACCACATGCCAGTCCGCGGGGTAGGTTTTAAGACTGATGCCGGTTAAGACCTCGAATTCCGTATTCGCCGTACCTCCGCCAAACACCGGGACGTACACTTCTCCATGGATGCTTTCTTCTCTTAAGTTCTCGAAGTTTTCAATGGGGTTCGGGGTGAAGTTCCCATCCAGCAGATTAATATCCCAAAAGGCTTCGCTCATGAAAATAATCACGTTGGGATGGGGGTCCTCAAGTTCCCGGGGCGGGGCACCCTCCCTTTCATCCTTTTCCCCCAGCAATCGATCCGCCAGCTCATTTAGGTCCTTGGGATCTGTGGCCATTGGGGTATCCGGTTCCTCATCCACCACGGCTCTGGGAAGAGAATAGATAAAGCCCAGTTGCCAGGGTCCATAAGCCTCGGCGTAAAGGCCCTGTCCAAGCAGTAAGATCCCGAAACACACTGCCGCTGCCAAAAGGGCGGTGGTTTTCCTATTACTGAAGGGACTGTCGCCGAACCATTTCTTTATCAGCCGGTATAAACCATAAATCACCGGTATTGCCAAAATCCCAAGGGCGATGGAAAAGGGGGTTATTAAATCCGAAGTCAGGACCAATAACTCCCGAACCAGTAAAAGATCATTCAATTGAAAGGGTACATTTCTAAGGGTGACCTTATTGGCGTTGACAATGCCCAGGATCATACTTAGGACAAAAACAAACAAAACTCCCCGATAGAGTTTACGGAAGATCAAACCCAGCATCAGGGCCAGGGTAACCAGCAAGGTAAGATTTATCAAAAAAAGAATGGGATTTTCGATGATCCACTGCAGCACATCGATCATTCTTGTTCGAAACAAATATTCACTGACAAGGATCGGAAGGATCATCAGTAACGTCAATTTTAACAGGTAGCGCTTGGGTTCTTTCATAGGTCTCCTCCTTAAATCTCCGGTGGTCTTGGAATCAATGGAAATACCCCTGATGAACTTTCATTAAGGATATATCTAAATTATACCCAGGAAGACCTTTTTTTATCCATCCCAGTAGCCCTCCGGTGAACTCTTTTTCAGGGCGCTTACGTGAAAAGGAAGAAAAAAAGGATTGCTGAGAAAAAATATAAGAAAAGGGTCCCATAGGGACCCTTTGTTTCGATGATTTAGTGTATCAACCCGCGAACTTTTCGCTCATTTCGATTAAAGTACCTGGAAATCAGTAAAAAAATCAGGATGACTGCCACGGCTCCGGTCATGGAATGAACGTGCTGAGAAAGATTTCCCCGGGGAGCGTCGGTGATCAGCGCCGTAATCAGGGCTGTAACATAAAAGAGTAGGGAGATGCCCAAGGTGGCGATGATCTGGGGTTTGATAAGCTCTTTCTTCTTCCAAAGCACCAGTCCCAACGCGCCGCCCAGAATCAGGAAAGTGAGCAACAATGTGATAAAGTTCGTAACGCCATGGAGCTGTTGCAGTTGATAATAGGCTTCCTCCCCAATGACGGAGCCCTCTGCCCACTGGTCCCGGATCGTATTTTTATATAGCTCCAGGCCAATAAGAGCGGTGTTTAAAAAAAGCAAAATACCGATGTACAACCCTTTGATTATTTTCAAGTGAAATCACCCCTGTCTTATTAATATGAAAATTTTCATAGTACTTTCAAAATTATAACATATGAAAAAGACTTTTACGACCGTAAAACGTGGTTGAAAAAGCTTAGCCAGGAGAAAGGAGCGGTTAAGGCAGTGTTAAAAAGCTGTAAAGAAGCAATGTGGATCATTGCATATTATTTTTAGGTTTTGCCCCCCCGCCGGACACCGATGATGCTACCCAGGGGTGTTGCAATCAATATACCGAGGAATCCCCCGACGTAGGTTCCCAACTCGTAGCCCGTTAACCCGGGATAATTCGAAAATTCCAGCCAACCAAAGAAGGTTCCGCCAATAACCATACCCAAATAAGCCCCGGCGAACAGTCCAAGGAATAAGCCCAGGAACCCGCCGACCATCCCAAAACCGACTTTTTTGTTCATTTTCATTCATCTCCTAAGGAAGGATTTTACATGCCGGGAAGCCCTCCCTGTTGAGGGTTCCTCTATATCATTTATACCCAAAAACGGCGTAAACTAGACAACACAAAGGGGACGGCAGGTTGCGTAAAAACAAATCAATAAAACATTAGTATTACCACCCTAAAACCCTGTATTATCAATGGTTATATGATATAATAGAAAGAAAACGAGGTGGTTCGATGTCCCGCTATATTCAAGGTGAGCATAAAGATCAAGTTAGCTTATTACCGATGACATTAAACGAAATGATCGCC
>NZ_SUMG01000023.1 GCF_009910325.1 Isachenkonia alkalipeptolytica | reverse complement strand
ACTATAAAAACGAGCATTAGAATACTCGTTTTTAAAGAAATAAATGATATGAAACCCTGTATTTTTTAAGATTATTAGACAGGTCTTATTTAACTTTACAAAGTCTCATTTAGTTCTACAATTGACCTTTATAAGCCGTAAAAAGGGGATTCAGAAAAAGCTAAAGAATCTTCGGAGCAACATTGTTTCTGATTTCCGCTTCGATTAACGCATTGTAAAGCTCCATAATCTTTTGGATCACAGGGTGGGAAGCCGAGGCATAGTGAAGGCTCCCGATCCGCCGAAGGGGGAGAACCTTCGGAGAGGTACCGGTCATAAAAGCGCCGTTCATCCCTTCTAAATCCTTCTCATGGATGGTGGTGACCTCATAGGGAATGTTGTGATCCTCCATAAGCTGCAAAATCTTCTCCCGGGTTATTCCTAAGAGTACCTGTTTTGCCGGAGGGGTATAGACTGTTTGGTTTTTCACAAAGAACAAATTGGAGCGGCTGCCTTCAGAAATTTCTCCGGCTTCATTAACCAGCAAAGCCTCGTAGGCGTCGGCGGCCTTTAACTTTTTTGCCACATCTTCCCGGAGTTCTTTTTGGTATACCTTGGCGTTGGGATTTTCCCGGGTGCCGTGATATAAAATCGTATTTACCCCGGTTTTATAGGCATCCGCAGGGGGATAGCTGCTGGGAATAAAAAATCCGTAGCAGTTTAAGGACCGTTGACCATTAAAATGGGTTACGATGATTTTCAGATTGCAGTTTTCTATGGCGTTCTTGGAAATCAGGGTGAGGATGCTATCCTCTAGGGATCTCAGGGGAGACAGATCGTAGGAATCCCTAAGGTTTAAGATTTTCAGAGAAACGTACAAGCGATTGAGATGCTCCGTTAAAAACAGAGGGGTTCCCTGGATGACCCGAAGCACCTCATAGATGCTTTGATCCTCGGGGATCTCTTCCTGAAACCCTGAGGTTTGGATGATTTCATGATTTTTGAATAGATACTCTCCCGTAAGCTGAGCCATGGTTATTCTCCTTTGCCATTGATTATAAGCTTATCCTATCATAAATCGGGGCTTTTAGAAATTCTTTTAAGAAATATTATAATAAACTAAACAACAAAGAAGAAAGTGCCGATAGAGTAAGTAGAAAGTCATAGAAAGTATTTTAGGAGGGAGCCGAATATGAAAGTAGATGGAGTGAGTTTTGAAAGCGCCAGATCAGCGGCGATCAATACCAATTCTCAGCGGCAAGGACGCCAAGAGCTGGGAGCCCAAGAAGTGGAAAACGGACAAAAGCAAAAGCTTCGAAGTGAGCGAACCGTAACGGAGAATATGGCCCGGGATACGGAGCGGCAGTTGGAGTACACGGAAAAGGATTTGGAAAAAGCCATTGAAAAGGCCAACGAGAGTTTCAAACCCCATAACCGCCGACTGGAATTTGAGCCCCATGAACGGACGGATCGAATGCTGGTAAAGGTGGTGGACACGTCTACGGATGAAATTATTCGGGAAATTCCTCCGGAGAAGATTATCGATATGGTGGCGGATATGCTGGAGATGGCAGGGATACTAATTGACGAGCGGGCATAAAGCCTGAGACTAAATCTTCGCTGGGAGAGCTTAGGCGGACCCATAATAAAGGCACTGTGAAATAAGCAGTAAGGGAAAAAATATTAACGTGGATAATAAACAAAAGCAAAATAAACGAGGAGAAGTTCTAGAACGGTTTTCATAAAGAAAGGGGTTTTACCATGCGAATGGGTGGATTAATGTCCGGAATGGACACGGAACAAATGGTACGGGATTTGATGAAGGTGGAACGAATGAAGGTGGACCGGTTTACCACAGAGCAAACCGAGATTGAGTGGAAGCAGGAAGCCTATCATGATGTGAATAAAACCATGGCGAATTTTGTGTTAAACACCCGACAGGAATTTGGAATCAGCAGCGGATTTGGAAGCACGAATGTGAACAACCTGCCCTGGATTAAAAGTGCAACGGCGGACGGTAGTGCGGTTACAGCCTCAGCCCGAGGAAATGCCATTGAAGGAAATCACGAGGTGGAAGTTGAGAATTTAGCTGAGGTTGCAAGGACCACGTCGTTAAACTTAAAAGGAGATGCGGAAGCGGCGCTACTTGATGAGGACGGCATAATTCATGAGGACTTTTTTGTTGACGGAGATGAAGTCAGCTTTGAAATGACTACCAGCGCCGGCACCGGTACCATTACTCTGGAAAAAGGTATGAATATGCGGGATGTGACCCGAGCCTTTAACAATGCGGTGGTGGATGAAGGAGATAATGCGGGACAGAACTTGGGACTACGTACTTCCTACGATGCCGGTTTGGACCGAATGATGATTATGACCCGAAACTCCGGGGAAGAGGAGTTTATGCATATAGACGCGACTACTGATACCAGCGGGATTGCCGGCGCAATCTTTTCTAATGAAGGCGATCAAAACATTTTTACCGAGGTTCAGCGAGATGAAGACGGTAACATTGAACGAGATGGAGAAGGAAACCCTACCCACGGCATCGGCGGCCAGGATGCAAGAATAACTTTTAACGGCGACGAGATCACAAGCTCAAACAATAATGTATCCGTATTCGGGATTGATCTGCAGCTTCGAACGAAAGGCACAACCACGGTCCGGGTAGAAACCGACGTAGACGGCATCTATGATCAGATCAAAGGTTTTGTGGATGAATACAACGATCTTATAGATGCGGTAAACGGTCCCACCCAGGAAAAATACGACCGGGAGTACGGGCCCTTAACCGATGAACAAAGACAGGCCATGAACGAAGACGATATAGAAAAATGGGAAGAACGGGCAAGGTCGGGACTGCTGGCCAATGACCGAACCTTAACCAGGACACTTCAAACGTTACGAAGCAGTATGTATGAATCCATTGAAAATACGGCGGGAGAGTACAGCCATATTACCCAAATCGGAATTTCCACCGGGAATTATCAGCAGGGTGGGCGACTGGAGATTGAAGAAGATAAACTAAGAGATGCTATTGCCAATGATCCTGAGGGAGTGCTGGATGTATTCTTTAAGGCTCCCGCCGAGGGAGAGGGAAAAGAAGGAACCGGATTGGTTCAACGGGCTTATGACGATATAACCGACGGCATGAAGGAAGTAATCCGTCAATCGGGTCCGGGGGAAGACGCCGGCCTTTACCGAAATGTACGAAGCAATCTGTTAATTGATTTCGTTACCCAGCAAGGAGCCATCTCCCGTCTGGACCGGGATGTTCAAAGCATCCAACAGCGAATTGCCACGGAAGAGCGACGACTGATGCAAACAGAGGAACGATATTGGAATCAGTTTACCGCTATGGAAAAGGCTATGTCCCAGATGAACGACCAGGCGGGCTGGCTTGCCCAGCAAATGGGGGGCATGGGAATGCAGTAGTACCATTAGGCAAAGCCGTAAAATAATCAGGGGTTAAGGGCTAACTCTTTTCCCTGTTTTTACTTATCTATTTAGGAGGAATCAATATGGCAGTAAGAAATCCGTACAACACTTATAAAGAAAACAGCGTAAAAACCGCGAGTCCCGAAGAGCTGACCTTAATGCTTTATAACGGAGCGTTAAAATTTATTAATAAAGGGAAGATGGGCATTGAGGGAAAAAATATTCAAGAGGCCAACGAAGGCATTAAACGGGCCCAAGATATTATTCATGAGTTGAACAACTCCCTTAATATGGACTATGAAATGTCCAAAAACATGCGAAGCCTTTATACCTATATTCTTGAAAAACTGGTGGAGGGAAACATTAAGAAAACCACGGAGCCCCTGGATGAAGCCAAGGAAATGATCACGGAGCTTCGGGATACCTGGAAAGAAGCGATGAAAATCGCCAAAGGAAAGCGATAGGTGATGGGATGAACCGGAGTAAGGAACTAACCGAATACCTCTACCGGATCAGCGAGGCAAAGCTGCAGCTGATGGTCACCTTGCTGGAGGCCACCCAGGAACAGCAACAGGCCCTGGAAGAGGAAAACCTGGAGGTGTTGGATCAGGCCATCGGGAAAAAGAATAAAATCATTGAGAAAATCGACGTGCTGGACAAGGAATTTGCAGAAAAATATCAGGATCTTAAAGAAGCTTTAGGGATTGAAGATCTATCGAAGGTAGAGGAAGAGCCCGTGGAAGGTTTTAAGGATTTAAAGGAAAAAATCCAGGAAATCATGGCTACGGCCAATAAGGTTAATCAGATGGATCAGGAAAACATGAAAAAGATGAAAAAAGATATGGAGAAGGTCCAATCGAAAATTAAAAATGCCCGTACGGGGAAAAAAGCCATGGGAAGTTATAACAAGAAATATAAGCAAAGCGAATCGATTTTTATTGATAAGAAAAAGTAAATGGTTTATAATGATGAAACGGGTAAAGGGTCTGTGGTTGAAAGTCCAAGCTAGTCGCAGGCAAAGGGATCCACGTAAGGTAGTGAAAAAATTTTACTGCTGAGCATGGTGCGGCTTAGAAGTAAGTCCTGCCGAGGAAATCGAGAGGTTTAGTAGTCAAGGCAAACCCTTGGCGAACTTCCCAGCAGGCGGGTGTGGGGTCAAAAACCAGGTCAGCCTTTACCCGTACAAAAAGTGTACCAGGGGGTCGGACCCTGTGGTACACTTTTTTTGTACCACCGGGTCCGACCCCCTGGTACACTTTTGCAAAAAAAAGTACCGGATTGAGAGAAATGTCTCGATCCGGTACTTCTGATTTATTTGTTGGATAATGATAATCGTTTAATACCAATATTCCTTATGTCAGCCACACTGTCAGTCAGTTACTTTCGCTTCTTTACGATCCAAAGTCCGGATAATCCGGCAGCGCCTGCTACAACAAAGGGAATCATTCCGATGTCGCCGGTTTGTGGAACTTCTTCTTCTTCAGCGCCGAAAGCTTCGGGTACTAATACCTCATCGATTGCATGAATAACACCGTTGGAAGCTTCGATGTCCGCATCGATTACTTCGGAATCGTTAACAAATACGCCGTCTTCTAAGCTGATCATAACGGTTTCTCCCTGTAGGGTTTCAGGCTCCATGCCCTCCTCTAAATCCGTAGAGAATACAGCCCCTTCCACTACGTGGTATAACAGAACATCGGCTAAGTCAGGATGCTCTAACAAGTCGTCTTTTTCAATGTCTAAAGCTTCCAGTAATGCGGCAAAGGCATCATTAGTAGGTGCAAATACGGTGAAAGGACCGTCATCTTCTAAAGCATCTACTAAATCTGCTGCAACTAAGGCTTCAACCAGGATACTAAAGTCGTCGTTAGCTTGAGCGATTTCAACGATGCTTTGTAATTCTTCTTCGCCGTTTTCGGAGTAATCTAATTCAAATACATCAGGAACCAATACTGTGTCGATTACATGAACCACACCGTTTTCCGCTTCTAGGTCGAATAATCCGTCATCCACTAGAATTTCTGCGTCATTTACCATAAAGGTAGATGCGTCAATCGCTACGTTTTCCCCAAGAAGGGTTTCAACGTCTCCGGTTTCTAGATCTTCGGACATAACTTTTCCGGAAACCACATGATACAGTAATACTTCTTCTAATTGTGGATGGGCAAGAAGGTCTTCCGCTTCAATTTCCAGTGCGGCTAATAAATTAGCAAAAGCTTCATCCGTTGGAGCAAATACGGTAAAGGGGCCTTCTCCCTGTAAGGTTTCCACAAGACCTGCTTCGGTTAAGGCGGCTACTAAGGTATCAAATTCCCCTTCGGTATCCACTGCGATGTCCACCACGGTATCCGCAAGATGTTCATGGGCGAATGCCGCACCTCCGAAACTAAACACCATTAACACTACTATCAATAATCCGGACAATAATCGACTCTTTTTCATTTTCTTTTCCTCCTTTTGTTTTTTAAAAATTTATCTTATGTTCCGATTAAAAGTTTCAACTGGCTGTCATGTGTAACACATTCCAATAATACCCACCGGGGGGTAGGACCAAACATTAATTTCTGAAAATTAGCAAAATTTATTGTAAAATATTCAAGATTGTAGTAAAACAGGGCCGTAGAAAACTTAGCCCCAGAAAAGAATACCGTCTAGAGACGTAAAGATTTCCATCCGGTATTCTCTGAATAGGGAACAATGATGATTATTGAATTTTATTAAATGCTATTGAATGTTATGGTTTATTATGTCAGGTTACAGGGGCAGTCTGTTATTTACGCTTCTTTGCGATCCAAAGTCCGGATAATCCCGCAGCGCCTGCTACAACAAAGGGAATCATTCCGATGTCCCCGGTTTGAGGAACGTCTTCTTCTTCCGCGTAATCCAGTTCAAATACATCGGGTACCAATACGGTGTCAATAACATGGACCACACCGTTTTCCGCTTCTAAGTCAAATAATTCGGCCTCAACCATAATGGCCGCTTCTTCATTAATCATAAAGTTTTCGGCATCAACGGTAATCATTTCTCCCAGTAGGGTTTCCACTTCACCGTCTTCTAAATCCCCGGACATTACTTTTCCGGAAACCACATGATACAGTAATACTTCTTCTAATTGTGGATGGGCTAGAAGGTCTGCCGCTTCAATTTCCAGTGCGGCTAATAAATCACCAAAGGCTTCGTCTGTTGGAGCAAATACGGTAAAGGGACCCTCACCCTGTAAGGTTTCCACAAGACCTGCTTCGGTTAAGGCAGCTACTAAGGTATCAAATTCCCCTTCGGTATCCACTGCGATGTCCACCACGGTATCCGCAAGATGTTCATGGGCGAATGCCGCACCTCCGAAACTAAACACCATTAATACTGCAATTAACAATCCGGACAATAATCTACTTTTTTTCATTTTCTTTTCCTCCTTTTGTTTTTTTATAACGTTTATTCTATGTTCCCGTGATGATTCGCAAATGGATGTCAATTAATAAGATATATCAATAATACCCCGTGGGGGAGGGTTCAAACATGGAAAAATGAAAAAATTGAAACTTCCTTTCATTTAATGTAAATAAATTGAAGGTGTTAGAAAATCATGAATAGGGGTAAAAAGAAAATAAAAACCACATTCCTGGACCGGAGAAGCCGCCGGTGGTAAAATGTTTTATATAAGCTTTTATCTGAGAGCTTTGTAGCAGGACGGTCAATAATCGGATCATAATAGAAGGAAGGTGCATAACCGTGGATAATAATAAAAATAATAAAAAAGATTATAAAAAAAATCTGCTGCTGGGAATTTCCCTTGCGCTGTTACTGTTTTCCCTGGTGGGCCTGGGTTTTCGCTGGAGGGATCAATACAACAATGAACAGGCCGTGGAAGAAGCCCGGAAAATTGCCCGGGAGAGCCGGGAGAGTGAGTCCGAAGATTTTTATCAGCAGGATGCTATAACCATCGGATGGGAAAGAGAAGCAACAGATGAAGCGCCCAAGGAAGCCCTCCCCTTTATTCAGGAGCTTCAAGAGAAAAATCCCGAGGTGGTGGGTTGGATCGAGGTTGCGGGAACAGAAATTGATTACCCCGTAGTTCAGGCCGAGGATAATGAATTTTATCTAAAAAGAGACTGGTTGGGACAGGATAACTCCGCCGGTGCCATCTTTATGGATTATCGTAATGATCCCTTAGGCCTTGAAGAAAGAAAAACCCATACCATTTTATATGGCCACCATCGCCAGGACGGATCCATGTTTCAAAATTTGATGAATTATAAAGATGAAGCGTATTTCAGGGAAAACCCCACCTTTGAGGTAACGGATCAATACGGAACCCACACCTTTGAGATTTTTTCCGTATATGTGACCAGCATCGATTTTTATTTTATCGAAACCCGCTTTCCCGAGGATGAAGACTTCGAAGTATTTTTAGATTCCATTATTGAACGGCGGAAGTTTGACAGCGATGTAAAGGTCAGTGCAGAGGATCACCTCCTTACTTTATCCACCTGCACCTATGAATATGACGATGCCCGTTTTGTGGTGCACGCCCGAAGAGTGGAGGAGTAAAAAGAGTAAAGGCGTAAAAAATGTCGTATTCTGTATAATCCATGAATGATTTTAATAAATGATAAGTAAGAAAGAAGGCTTTCATCGGAAAAACCTATTTTTCGAAGAACTGTACACAGTCTTTAAAAAAACTGTGCATAGATTAATGCGGTTTTTCACAGAGTTATACACAGAAAAAATCCGGAATATACAGTTGTGCACAAAACCGTCCACATTATCCACAGGAAAATCGGAAATTCACCCACAGGGTTACAGGATTTACCCACAGGAAATTTGGGATAAGATTTTTCCGGGTCAAATTCCATAGAATAATAATAAATATACAGTTTCGACAAATACTTCGGGGTTTCTCAGGAAAGGTGTTTGTACTGAACAATCCTGGGTAAAGATTATGATAACACCGAAGAACCACTTACATTTTAAACACATTTTAAGGGGTGAACCCTTATTAAGTGAATCACAATTAGGAAGGGGAGCTGTATATGAAAGCAATTATTAGCGGAAAAAATGTAGGAGTAACCAACGCTCTAAAGGAGACGATTGAATCAAAGCTTTCCAAGCTAGATAAGTTTTTCCATGAGGATATGGAGGCCCAGGTAACCCTGTCGGTTGAAAAGGAACGACAAATTATTGAGGTAACCATTCCCGTAAGCGGATCGATTCTACGGGCGGAACACGACACTGATGATATGTATGCATCTATAGACGGAGTTGTGGATAAGTTGACCCGGCAATTGAAAAAACACAAAGCAAAACTTCAGGAAAAGCACAAAAAAGGAGCTTTCCGATTTGAGAACATTTTGGACTATCAGCCTCAGGAGGAGGAGAAAGAAGGGAAAATCGTTAAAACCAAGCGGTTTGCGGTGAAACCCATGGACGCTGAGGAAGCGGTTCTGCAAATGGAACTTTTGGGCCATAATTTCTTTGTCTTCGCCAACGGTGAGACCGACGAGGTAAACGTGGTATACAAAAGAAATGACGGAGACTACGGATTGATCGAACCGGAATACGATTAGGGGTTTTCTTAACTAAAACTAAAACAGAAAGATAAAAATAGAAAGATAGAAATAGAAAAAAGAACAAGGAACTATTTGAAGCGATCACAGTGATAAAACAATGAATTGGAGCCTGTACACCGGGCTCCTTTTTTGCGGGGGTAAAAAAAGCTAAAAAAAACTCAGCATAAAAAGCAGGAATAATAAAAGTTATGAAGAATTAGTGTTAAGGAGAGAATTATAGTAGAATAGAAAATAAGCGAGAAATAAGCGAGTAAGATTAATCGTTAGAGAAAGGAAGTTCGATTACTGTGGTAGTGGAAGCTATTTTATTAGGCTTGATCCTGGGAAAACTCCGTAGCGGAAGCTTTAAAAATCTGGGAAGATTTGCATTGAAGCTTCCGGTAATTTTGATTATCGGATTTTTAGGCTATGTGGTTACCTCCCTTTTGGTCTTTTTCGGCAATGATTTTGTTGTGGAAAATCTTTTGTATCTGAAGATCGGCATATATTTACTGCTGTTTGTTGTTTTATTTTTCAACCTGCAATACCGGTCCGTATGGCTGATTTTGTTCGGCACCCTGTCGAATTTCACCGCCATTGTTCTGAATGACGGGCGCATGCCCTTAGATCCCGAGGCCCTTGAGCAAGCGGGGATGGTCAGCATGGAAACCAGCCTCCAGGCGGGGACCCTTCATAACTATATCAACATCGAAGCCGTGGAAGGATTCACCGCGAACTTAGGGAAGTTTCTGGCCACGCCGGAGATCTATCCCTTCAGCCAGGTCTTCAGTCCCGGGGATGTTTTTATTGCTGTGGGCGTATTCTTTTTAGTCCAGCGGGCCATGACCAAGGTTACCAGTCGTTTTCGCTCGGTGCGGTTTGATCATCAAAGAGAGCGGTTCCGCTAGGGATCATTCCCTGAGGGATAGCGAAGGCATAACGAAGGCATAACAAAGACATAGCAACGGCATAGCAAGGGTATAACAAAGGAATAACAAAGGAATAACAAAGGAATAACAAGGGTATAACAAAGGAATAACAAAGGAATAACAAAGGAATAACAAAGACATAGCAACGGCATAGCAAGGGTATAGAAGGCATAGCAGGACGGAAAAGATCAGGGGGCTCCTTTGATCTTTTTTTCTTTCCCGCAACAGTCCGAGGAGGGCAAGGCTAAAAATTTGTGTCTGTTTGGGATTAATGATAAAATGAATAGGACTATGAATAATTCTGTTGGAAGGATTCAATCATTATGGGAATCCCCCGGAATATGAAAATATGGCAGTAAAGAACTGGACATTAATAAACCGAAGATTGGGAAAAAGCCGCCGGGAAGTACTTTGCCTCTAATCAAGGTTTGTCGGCTGTTTTGTTGGCGGTATAGTATGTTTGTAAAGGATAATTACAATCCATAGTAAATTAAATAGTAGTGCGTAACTAAATGAAACAGTGAGAGGTGTGGAACCATGAAAAAAATGTTTGAGAAATTGTTTGGCAGCCAGAGCGAGCGGGAATTGAAAAAGATGGACAGCAAAGTGGATGCGGTGGAAGCTTTGGCCGAGGAGTATAAAAGTCTTAGCGAAGAGGCCCTTAGGGGAAAGACGGAAGAGTTTAAAAAACGGTTGCAGGGGGGCGAAAGCTTAGAGGATATCCTGCCGGAAGCCTTTGCCACGGTACGGGAGGCCTCCACTCGGGTCCTGGGACTGACCCACTATCGGGTCCAGCTTTATGGGGGGATCGTGCTCCATGAAGGACGGATCGCCGAGATGAAAACCGGGGAAGGTAAAACTTTGGTAGCCCCGTTGGCAGTATACTTAAATGCCATTGAAGGAAAAGGCGCCCACGTGATTACGGTAAACGATTACTTAGCCGAGCGTGACAAGGAATGGATGGGAAAACTCTATGAGTACTTAGGCCTCACGGTGGGGGTAATCGTCCATGGTCAGAAAAAAGATTTTCGAAAAGAGCAGTACAGCTGTGATGTGACCTATGGTACCAATAACGAGTTCGGCTTTGATTACCTTCGGGATAACATGGTTATTTACAAAGATGAAATGGTGCAGCGGGGACAACATTTTGCCATCATTGATGAGGTGGACTCCATCTTAATCGATGAGGCCAGAACCCCTCTGATTATTTCCGGTAAAGGGGATAAATCCACGGGGATCTACAGCTCCGCCGATCAATTTGCCCGAATGTTAAAGGATGAAGAGGATTACACCATCGAGGAAAAGGCAAAAAGTGTAACCTTAACGGAAGAAGGGGTGGAAAAGGCGGAAAAGGCCTTTGGGATTGATAACCTGTCGGACCCCGAGCATATGACCCTGGCCCACCATATCAACCAGGCCCTAAAGGCGCGAACCTTAATGCGCCGGGACCGGGACTATGTGGTAAAGGACGGGGAAGTGGTGATCGTCGACGACTTTACGGGTCGATTGATGTTTGGACGGCGCTACTCCGACGGACTGCACCAGGCCATTGAAGCGAAGGAAAAGCTCGAAGTTCGCCGGGAGTCCAAGACCCTGGCCAGCATCACCTTTCAAAACTACTTTAGAATGTATGATAAACTCGCCGGTATGACCGGTACCGCCAAAACCGAAGAGGATGAGTTCTTAGCCATATACGGCATGGACGTTGTGGAAATTCCCACGAACAAACCGGTTATTCGAAAGGACCATCCCGATGTGATCTATAAAACCGTGGAAGGCAAGTTTGCAGCCTTAATCGAAGAGATCGCCGAGCTTCATAAGGATGGACAGCCCATGCTGGTGGGTACCATTTCCATTGAAAACTCCGAGGATCTTTCCGGTAGATTGAAGAAAAAAGGCATCACCCATGAAGTCCTGAATGCCAAGCAGCATGATAGGGAAGCGGAAATTGTGGCCCAGGCGGGACGAAAAGGGGCGGTGACCATTGCCACCAACATGGCCGGCCGTGGTACCGACATTATCCTTGGAGGAAACCCGGAGTTCTTAGCAAGAAAAGCCATGCGAAAGAACGGTTACTCCGATGAGATCATCAATGAAGTCACCGGCGCCCAGGAGCTTACGGATCAGGACTTATTGGATGCCAAGAGAAAATACGACTTGTATTTTGAACAGTATAAAGAGGAAACCGATCAGGAAAACAAAGAGGTGATCAAGGTCGGAGGCCTTCATATCATCGGTACGGAACGGCATGAGTCCCGACGGATCGACAATCAGCTTCGAGGACGGGCCGGTCGTCAGGGAGACCCGGGATCCTCAAGATTTTTCATCTCCTTAGAGGACGATTTAATGCGCCTCTTCGGGGGAGAGCGAATGCAGGGTATGGTGGAAAAACTGGGGATCGAAGAGGATCAGGCCATTGAAAACCGTATGCTCAGCAATTCCATCGAAAATGCCCAAAAGAAAGTGGAGGGCAAGAACTTCTCCATCCGTAAACATGTCCTGCAGTACGACGATGTGATGAACAAACAGCGGGAAGTTATTTACAATGAGCGTCAAAAGGTGCTGGAAGGCGAGAATATGAAAGACCATATCTTCGGTATGGTAGAAGAGTTGGTAAACGGCGCTGTGGAAATCTACACCGCCGACGGACAGTTCCCGGAAGAGTGGGATTTAGACGGTCTGAAGGACTATTTAACCGGGCAGTTCCTGCCCAAGGATCGCCTGGACTTCGGCGACATTGAAGACCTTACCCGGGAATCCTTAAGGGAAATCATTCTAAACACCGCGCGGGAAGTGTACACTGAGAAGGAAGAAGAAGTCGGCGAAGAACGGATGCGGGAAGTGGAGCGGATCATCCTGCTTCGAATCATCGACCAGAAGTGGATGGACCATATCGATGATATGGACCAGTTAAAGCAGGGAATCAACCTTCGGGCCATCGGCCAGCAGGACCCGGTCCGGGCCTATCAGGTAGAGGGTTATGAAATGTTCCAGGCTATGACCCACAGTATTCAGGAGGATACGGTGAAGTACCTCTTTAGAATTGACCCGGAATCCACCATAGAACGAAAAGCCGTCGCAAAGCCCTCCACCGCCAGCCACGGGAAGGCACAGCAAAAGACCGTGGTCAAAGGGGAGCGGGTGGGACGAAACGATCCCTGCCCCTGCGGCAGCGGCAAGAAATATAAAAAGTGCCACGGGAAAAATGAGTAACAGGGCATTTTTGTACCCGTTTCTACCCGTAGGTCAAAAGTGTACCAGGGGGTCGGACCCCCTGGTACACTTTTACCCTCGGTATACTTTTAGCATCGGGAAATAAAAATCCCTTAAGGAAAAAAGCGTTAGTTCGAGAACAGTTAAGGAGGCCATTTAATGATTAATACTGATCAGTATCAACAAAAATTGCAAGAGCTTCAAGAGACTTTGGAAGAAGTGAGGGTTTCTCTTTGACATAGAAAATCTGAAGGAAAAAACGGAGGAGCTGGACTTTAAAATGACCGAGGAGGGCTTCTGGGACGATCCCGAGGAGGCTCGAAAAATCGTCAAGGCCGCCAACCGCTACAAAGAGGAAATCGAATACTATAATAAACTGGTAAAGGATTTGGAAGAGCTGGAGATGATGCTCAGCTTCATCGAAGATGGAGACGAAAGCTTTGAGAAGGAATTTTACCGGGAGCTGGAGAAGTTAGAACAAAATCTGGAGAAAAAACGACTGCAGTTGCTGCTTACGGGAAAATACGACAAGAACAACGCCATCCTCGCCATCAACTCGGGAACCGGGGGCCTGGATGCCCAGGACTGGGCAAAAATGCTTCTTCGAATGTATACCCGCTGGGCGGAAGGCCATGGATACAGTGTGGAAATTCTGGACTATATTCAGGATCCCGAGGCGGGGATTAAAAGTGCCACGATTCTCGTTAAAGGAGAAAATGCCTACGGGTACCTTCGGAGTGAAAAAGGGGTCCATCGCCTGGTTCGGATCTCCCCCTTCGATTCCTCGGGGAAACGCCACACCTCCTTTGCTTCGGTGGACGTGATGCCGGAGATGGATGAGGACGTGAAGGTCAACATCGATCCGAAGAACTTGAAAATTGACACTTACCGGGCCAGCGGCGCCGGAGGGCAGCACGTCAATAAGACGGACTCCGCCGTTCGGATCACCCACCTTCCCACAGGGGTTGTGGTCCAGTGCCAAAATCAGCGCTCCCAGCACAGCAATAAGGACGCAGCGATGAAAATGCTGATGGCAAAACTGATCGATATCAAAGAGCAGGAGCAAAAAGAGCATATTGAAGATCTTCAGGGGGAATACACGGAAATCGCCTGGGGATCCCAAATCCGCTCCTATGTATTCAATCCTTATAACTTGGCGAAGGATCACCGCACCGGCGAGGAAAGCGGAAACATTTCCGCCGTGATGGACGGGGCGATCGATCCCTTCATTATCGCTTATCTGCAAGGAAAGCGGGCGGAGGAGTAATAAGAGCCGCACTATCTGCAAGCGCCGCAAGAGCTGCATGAGCCGCAAGAGCTGCATGAGCCGCCGGCGTCTGCAAAAATCCATAAAAAAAGCGAAGAACTCTACTAAGTAGAAGCTTCCTCGCTTTTTTTTATATGTCCGGCTATTCAGCCTGCTGACAAAGCCCTGGGGTCCTTGATCTATGTATCAATGGTAGCGATGGCCAAAAGTGTACCAGGGGGTCGGACCCCGTGGTACAAAAATGCGCTTTATATTCAAAAGTGTACCACGGGGTCCGACCCCCTGGTACAAAAATTACATAAAAACGTCGATCAGCATGCCCTTGATATCATCGAGCTTTCGAAGCACAGAAATCCGGTCCACTTCCTGGTTTAAAAACTCCTTGGTTAAATGATCCAGCTCCCGGTCCACATTTTTCACAATGCTGTATACCCGGTGGCGGCCCCGCTTATCCAGAAAGTTTTGTTTTTCAAAGTGGTGGGAATTTTTCACCGCCACATCCAAAAACTCCTGAACCAGGCCTTTATATTTAATCACTTCGGAGAGATGAAGCTTATCTCCGATGCGATCCGACTGCTTGGAAATTTTGTCATATAAACTCTCCAGATGATTTCTGACATCGTCGGATTTGATTTCCTGAAATTTCGTTAAAAACTCCTGTTTTTGCACTTCCTTGCGACTTTTGGTCTCTTCAAAGCCGGGAAAGGATTCAATGGAGCCGATTGAGTTGATATTGTTATCCATAACTAGACCTCCGATATATATATAACTGAAAATTGCAGTTTGTTTCCCTTTATTTTTTTAGATGTTCTCCCATTATAACCTACTATTACTATCGGCGCCACTGTAAAAATGTTTAGGGGAAATTTCTCGGGAATCTTTCGTTAAGGCATCGGGGGTTTCTGTCGATAACATAAGAGAAGAAGAAAATTGCAATGAATGAAGAATCAAAGGAGAAGCGAAGAAGAATCAAAGGAAAACAGAACTCAATCCATAAGGAAAATAGGTGAGGGAAGCAATGAATAATACGATACAAAACAGTCAGTCTCAACGAATCCTCAATGAAGGCTACGTCGCGGGACTGAAATCCAAAAAATATCAAGGGGTGCTCTTAGAGAAGTCCGGCAAGGACGTAAGGGTGGATCTCGGAGAGAATAAAATGTTAACGGCACAACTGAAAACGGAAATCGATGCCAGCGTGGGGGATTCCGTAACCATTGAAAAACGGGATATCGTGGCCGCGGAAATTCAGCAAAAATCGGAATACACCCCAGGGGATCCTAAAACTTCAAGCCCTCATGAAAAGCTGATTGAGAAAATGGGGCTGAGCCCGACGAAGGATCACGTTGAGGGCATGAAAACCCTGGAAAAGTTCGGCATGGAGCTGACCCGGGAAAACCTGCTAAGCTATATCGGCGGCAAAAAGCAGTTGCAGCGGGTGTCCTCGGAACTGGACTATGAAAAGGCCCTAAAGCTGGTGGAGAAAAACGTGGATCTTGAGAAGGACTCCCTGCAAAAAATCGGCGATGAACTGGAAAAAATCAAGGGAGAAAAACCGAACTTCCTGCAAAAACTCTTTTCCTTTAAAAAAGAACTGTCCACCGAGGAGGCGGAGTCCAAGGCCAAGGAACTCTACGGAAGCAAAATGGGAAAGGACATCACCGACATCATCAAAGCCGTGCATAAAACCGGCGGGGAGATGAGTAAGGAAAACATCAACAAAATCCATGAAACCTTTTCCAAGCTGGATAACCTAAAGGATTTAAAGGAAGAGAATCTGATTGATTCCATAAAAAATAAGATCGACCCCAGCATTAAAAATCTCTATAAGATGAAAAATGCGGTGGTATCGGGAGCGATCAAAACCGGCGGGGCCATTGGAAAGATGGTCTCCAAACTCTACGGCGGCACTCAGCCCCAGGAGGTTAGCGCGAAGGATTTAAAGGGAATGGAAAAAGAAATTGCCGCCCGGCTGGAAGGGGAAGGCCTTAAAAGCGGCAAGGAGGAAGTAGCCCTGGCAAAAAAAATGATCGCCCGGGGAATCCCCCTGACCAAGGAAAACTTTGAAAAAGCCCGGGAGTTAAAAGACAGCCTCGCCCATGTATCGAAGGATCTGAATTACGAGCGGGCCAGCGTGATATCTGAAGCCAAGGGAGATCTGGAAAGCAAGGATCTTCGGGAGCTATCCGGCCTGCTTCGGGAGGTACAGGATGCGGAGGTGCAAAAAGAGCAGGGAGGCCAACGGCTCAGCGAACAGGCTAGGCTGCTGGAGCGTATGGAAGCCCTGGAGGGGCAAAAGTCGGAAAATATGGCTCTGCATATGCGGCGAAGCATCCCGGTAAGCCTTAAAAACATGGAAGAAATGGCAGCGGAGCTTACAGCAGAAAAGGCAGCGGAAAGTGCGCAGCCGAAAACAGAGGAAACCCTACAGCAAAATCTGGCCCTTGGCAAAGCCCTCCTTAAAAACGGCATGGCCATCAACCGGGAAAACTTAGTCCAGCTCTTTGAGCATCAGCAAAACTTTGACAGCATCAAACTGGGCCTTCAAAATCTCAGGGGAGGCGCCATCGATATGGAAAAACTGATGGCCTTAGAACTGGGAGAAGCCCGGGACGCCGTAGAAAACCAAAGCGCCGCCCCAACGGAAACAAAAGCCGGCCTCGACGGGGGAATTAACCGGCTTATGATGATGGACACTTTAAAAAGCATTGAGCCGAACACCATGGCTTTTCATAGGGAAAATCAGCTGCCGGAGACGGTGGAGGCCCTGAAACTCAGTCAGGATTTACTGACGGGAAAAATCTCGGAAAAAGCCTTTCAGGAAGGACTGAAGGCCATGGATATTCCCACGGAGAATCTAAACTTAGCGGCGAAAAATAACCTGAGAAATCAAAACATAAATACCGCGAACAATTCTCCGATGAAGGACATCGGCATTAAGGCCTTGGAAAACCGTATCATCAATATATTAGATAAAATCAGTCCCGAATTTTTGAAGCAGATGGAAAAGGAAGGGCTGACACCGGAAAAAATGGAACTTGGAGAGCTGAACAAAGCGCTGCAGGACTTTGCAAAGGAGCACAAGCAAGATCTTTCCTATCAAAGGATCCAAGATATGGTGGATACCTTAAAAGAAGGCCTCGGCAAGAACGCTTCAAAGGAAGAGGGACTACTGTCTCTAATGGTGAAAAATCAGGTGCCGATGAACTTAAAAGAGGCCTATCAAATGACGTCTTTTCTAAACAACAAAGGCCAAATCGGCGCAGAGATGAAAGGTTTTGTGGATACCCTGGAGCGGGAGATGCTGATTCGGGAAGAACAGGGGATTTTCTCCAAGGAAATGCGGGAGTTACTCCAGGAAGGAAGAGCCCTACTGGGAGAAATGGCCACCGCCGTAAAAAACGGAACCCTCCAACAGCAAAAGCCCTACCAGACCTTTGCAAACTTTATGGAAAAGATGGAATCCCAGCGGGAGAATCTGGACCGGGGGACGCTTTCCGCCCTGCGGGAATCCGGGGAGCGGGTGCTTTCCGCCATCGAGACCCAGTCCAATGTCAATCGCCAGGACACGCTACTTCAGCTTCCCATGATGTTCGGCGGTGAGATGAAAAATTTGCAGATGTATGTGATGCAGGATGAGAAGAAGACGAAAAAGATCGATCCCAAGGATATGTCGATTCTCTTGAACTTTGATACGAAAAGCCTTGGAAACGTGAACATGTACCTCGGGGTGAAACATAGAAACGTGGTGATGAAAGTCGGCATCGAAGACGGCGAAAATCAGCAGGTGATTGAGGGCTACCGGGAAAAGCTGGAAAAACTTCTGGGAGAAGTGGGTTATCAGTTAAAGGAGCTTACCTTCAAGGTGGATGAGGGGATCCACACCCTGTCCCTGGCCGATGAGATCAAGGATCTGGATAAGAACAAACGGGGTCTTTTGGACATGAAAGTATAAGGTGATACCATGGAAAAGAAGAGAAAACTAAAACGGGCCGTAGCGCTGAAATACGACGTGCAAAAACACGACGTTCCCCGGGTTACCGCCAGGGGCAAAGGGGTTGCGGCGGAAAACATGATCAAGCGAGGGGAAGAGGAAGGGGTCTCCATCTACGAAGACGAAAGGCTGGTGAAGAAATTGATCGAATATGAAGTGGGTACCGACATCCCGCCGGAGCTTTACGAGATTGTGGCACAGGTTTTGGTGTTCGTAGAAAGTGTGGATGAGAACCAGGTGAAGGCGGCGAAGAAATAGAGAAACAATCGCGATCAAATGAAATAAAAATCCCCCAAAAACTCTAAAGACTGTAGAAGAAAAGGTCGATAGATTAACTAGACAAATAAAAGGCCATAATCAAACGCAAGGATGCGGATGAAAAATATGACGGAGCATAATTCAAAATACAGGAGGAAATGTTATGCGAATTAATCACAATATCCCGGCACTAAATGCCCACAGACAGTTAAACCAAACCAACCGAAACCTAGGGGGGGTTCTTGAGAGACTATCCTCAGGAAAGCGAATCAACAAAGCCGCCGACGACGCCGCAGGCATGGCGATCTCGGAGAAGATGAAAGCCCAAGTAAGAGGATTACGAAAAGCTTCACAAAACACGTTAGACGGAATTTCCTTAATCCAAACCGCCGAGGGTGCCATGAACGAAGTGCACTCCATGCTACAGCGAATGCGAGAGCTTGCGGTACAGTCAGCCAATGGATCCTCAACAAACGATGACCGAAAAGCCATCCAGGATGAAGTAAATCAACTAACCTCGGAGATTAACCGAATCGCCAACGGAACAGAGTTTAATACGAGAAATTTGTTGCGAGGAAATGAAGCGGAAAACTCAAATACTTCGGTACATAGAATGAGTACGGGAAGTTCTGCAATTGCAGAGGTACAACTGTCGGATGGTTTAGATGATATAGACAGTTCCGACAGATTATCGATTTTTGTAGATGATGAAGAGAAGATTGTTTACTTAAATGAAGTAACTGCTATAGAAGAAGATGATGATGATGAAAGATATGAATTGAAAGCTAAAGCTTTGGAAAATGCGATAAATAAAGCTGTAGGAGATGCCGCAGAAGCTAGTTTATATGTAGATGGAAATGACACATATATTGAAATAAAAACCACTTCCATAGGAGGAAGAAGTACCATTGAAATAGAGGGTACAATGGAAAATATATTTGGTGAAGATGCAGTTGAAGAGGACGGATGGGCAGGACTTTCGGAATCCAGCACTCGTCAAGCTCAAGGGTCTTTCATGTTTAATAAGCTTCCGGAAGCAGGTTCCAAAATAACTATCGGTAGAGAGACCATTGAATTTTTCGACAGTTCAAAAGAAGCATATACTGGTACAAATAGAGCGATTGATATTTATAATGACAGTGAATCGAAACTTAAAAGTCCTGCAGATTTAGTTTCTGAGATCACAAACTTAAATGTTGATGGGGTAAACTTAGGGATCGATGGAGCCTATGATGATGGTATGAACGATGTTAAGTTCTCCAACCGCTTATCTATCCAAGCGAAAGATACCGGTTTCCAAGGTCATTTAATTTATCTAGAAGGCACGTTAGAAAACTTTAATACTAACCTACAGGTAGGACCCAACCAAGGACAGGGTTTTAGACTAGAAGTCGGAGACATTCGGGCGACAAAGTTAAACATCAGTTCTGTTGACTTGCATGGTAATCCCGGTGTAATGGGTGCAACTTTCACAGAAACTCCTAATGTTACCGATGGTCTTAGTTCTAGTATGGAAGAACATGCATTGAATGTCTCAACTGAGGAAACGGCTACAGCGGCGATCACAGTATATGATAACGCAATTAAAAATGTCGCCGAACTCCGAGGAGGCCTGGGCGCCATCCAAAATCGCCTGGAATACACCGCAGCAAACCTGGACAACACCACCGAAAACCTAACCGCAGCATTATCTCGAATTGAGGACGCGGATATGGCCCTGGAGATGTCCGAGTACACGAAGTTAAACATCCTAAACCAGGCAGGAACCTCTATGCTTGCGCAAGCGAACCAAATGCCACAGTCCGTCCTACAACTATTAGGCGGTTAATGGCTCCCAGATAAAATAATCAGCTTTAAGCCAAACAGCGGGTAATGGTTTTGACATTATTGTAAGCAGTTTTGTAATCACTTAAAATCATACCAAATCAGTTATGTTCACTAAAATCAACATACCAATCACTTAAGAGACGCAGAGGAATCCCCCCTAAATTCTTCTGTGTCCCTATTTTGGAAACTTTTGCAGGGGTGCTGTGATGAAATTTCATAGGATCTTTGTGCATAATCCTATAAGGATCCATGTATTTAATTGCGAGCAACGTTTAGACTTAAAGCGACGTTTAGACTTATATGTTTAGGCTTATATGTTTAGACTTATTATGTTTAGATTTATAATGAAAGAAGAAAAACCGAGGAGGTTTATAATGGAGCGGGAATATTTATCGAATAAAATTGCAAATGCCAATGAAGCCCAGCTTGTGGCGGTGCTGTATGAGGCGGCGATGATGAACTTGGAAGCGGCGGTTTACGCCATTGAAAAATCCAATGAAGAATTACTAGGGGAAAAGGTGGAAAAAACAAGAGACATTATCGCAGAGCTGAACGCCACCACCCAGGGAGACTCTCAAATCGCTTTGGATATCCGCAGTCTATATGTATACGTGAACAAAGTGATCACCCAGGGAAAAACCGAAAAAGCTCCGGCGAAACTGCAAGAGGGAATCAAAGTCTTAAAGCCCCTTTATGAAGCCTGGGTGGAACTTGGTGAAAAGCAGGACACGGAAGGCATTGAAAAACAGGAAGCCGACCCGAACCTAAAGAAAAAGCGGCAAATCGTGGCGGGGATGACCTACGGCAAAGGCAATCTAACGGATCATGTGATGAATGATAACAACGGTCTGGGCAGAGGCTAAGTAGAGGCTAAAAGGAAGGGATTTTTAGCTGAATATAAATCCTGCTCGCCGAGGATTGACCTGGAAGATCTCTACATGAATCCCTTTATAAATCAGAAAGACGGTTTAGCTGACGGAGAAGAAGGGTATCTATGGAGAAAAATAAATTATGCGGGGGGTTCCTATGATAAAAAACTATATGGAAATTCTGGTCGAGGAGCATTTATCCGAAGTCATCAAGGATCAGGAGCATATCCAAAACTGTGAAAAATGTCAGGAGGATGTGCAGGCGATCGCGCTGAACAACCTAAAGCCCATGTATGTGGTAACGGAAAAGGGAAGTCTGTATGCGAAAGTAAACGAGTTCAGCCTGCAGTTTAAATCCGATGTACTGCGGGAACTGATCCGGGCCGCAGAAAAAGTAACGGAGAAACCCCAGCATGATGAGGCCTAGAGTTTCTTTCCATGGACTTTTATTCTAATCCGGCGATCGAAGGTACAAAGCTTGCAATAATATGAAATCATCAAGGGCACTTTCAAGACGGGCAAATTCCCCATTCTTGTCGGTGCTTTTTTTATGTTATAATAATTTTAGGAAATGTTTATCTATAAGGAGGAAATGGAATGGATGTTGTAAAGGTACTGACCAAAGAGTTCAATTTGAAAGAGAGCCAGGTGCAAAACACGCTGAATCTCATTGATGAGGGAAATACCATCCCCTTTATTGCCCGTTACCGAAAGGAGATGACGGGAGGCCTCAGCGATGAGGTGCTCAGGGATTTATCGGAGCGTTTAATCTATCTTCGAAATCTCTACGCCAGAAAGGACGAAGTAAAACGTCTGATCGAAGAGCAGGGAAATCTCACGGAGGAGATCGCCAAAAACATTGAGGGGGCCAAAAGCCTGCAAGAGGTGGAGGATATTTACCGGCCCTTTAAGCCCAAGCGTCGAACCAGAGCCACCAAGGCGAAGGAAAAGGGACTGGAACCCCTGGCGAAGACCATTTACGAGCAGGAAATCGAAAAGGGAAGCCTGGAGGATCTTGCAGCCAACTACATCGATGAGGAAAAGGACGTACATACCCTTGAGGACGCCTTAACCGGGGCCTCGGACATCATCGCCGAGTGGGTTTCCGACAATCCGAAACATCGTAAAAAAATCCGGGATCTGACCTTTAAAGAAGGGATAATGGAGTCCAAGGCGGCAAAGAAAGAGGATTCCGTCTACGAAATGTACTACGAGTATGCCGAGACCATCAAAACCCTGCCGCCCCACCGGGTGCTGGCCATGAACCGGGGAGAGAAGGAAGAATTTCTAAAGGTAAAAGTTCAGATGGATACGGATAAAGTGCTGCGGTATTTAGAGCAGTTTGAAATCAAAAATTCCGAATCCGTCGGTTACGATTTACTGAAAGCCGCTATTGAAGACAGCTACAAACGACTGATCGAACCCTCCATTGAGCGGGAAATCCGAAGCGATCTGACGGAGACCGCGGAAGAAAAAGCGATTAAAGTCTTTGGGGAGAACCTGAAAGCCCTGCTACTTCAGCCGCCGATTTCCGGAAAAGTGGTGATGGGGTACGACCCCGCTTTCCGTACAGGATGCAAGGTGGCCGTGGTGGACGATACGGGTAAACTCTTGGAGTATCAAACCCTTTACCCCACCGCACCCCAAAACAAAGTGGATGCGGCGAAAAAGACCATGAAAGAGATGATCAAAAAGCACAACATCGAGATCATCGCCATCGGAAACGGCACCGCCTCAAGGGAATCGGAACAGATTGTGGCGGATATGATCAGTGAAATGGAGGAAAAGGTCTATTATATGATCGTCAATGAAGCCGGGGCCTCGGTGTACTCTGCGTCGAAAATCGCCCAGCAGGAGTATCCGGATATTGATGTATCCATCCGTGGAGCCATTTCCATTGCCAGAAGAATCCAGGACCCCCTAGCGGAGCTGGTGAAAATCGATCCGAAGCATATCGGTGTGGGCCAGTATCAGCATGATGTGAATCAAAAGCGTTTGGATGAAGCCCTGAAAGGGGTGGTGGAGGATGCGGTAAACGCCGTGGGGGTGGATTTAAATACGGCTTCAGCGTCGCTGTTGGAGTACATCTCCGGGATCTCCAAAGCCGTGGCGAAAAACATCGCCCTGTACCGGGAGGAAAACGGACGGTTTACCGACCGGAAACAGCTCAAGAAAGTGGCCAGACTGGGCCCCCAGGCCTTTGTTCAATCCGCCGGATTCCTTCGAATCTATAACGGAAAAAATCCCCTGGACCGCACATCGGTCCACCCGGAGTCCTACAAAGCCGCAGAAGGGCTGTTGGACGCCTTGGACTACGACTGGAAAAAAGGGGAGATGAAAGCCTTTACCGACATCAAAGAGCGGCTAAAAACCAAGGATAAAAAATCTCTTGCGGCGGAGCTGGAAATCGGCCTTCCCACGTTAGAGGACATCGCCGATGAACTGCAAAAGCCCGGCCGGGACCCTCGGGAGGACATTCAAAAGCCGATTCTTAAAACTGACGTATTGAAGCTGGAGGATTTGGAAGAGGGCATGGTCCTCACCGGCACCGTACGAAACGTCATCGATTTCGGCGCCTTTGTGGATATCGGCCTGAAAAACGACGGCCTGGTCCATATCTCCAAGCTCAGCAACAAATACGTAAAAAACCCCATGGACGTAGTCTCCGTAGGGGACATCGTAAAGGTCAAAGTGGTAGACATCGACCTCAAGCGAGGCCGCGTCGGCCTCAGCATGAAAGACGTATAAACCATATACCGAAGGGGACGGAGGTATTTGATTCATAAGAATCCAAGGGAAAGTTGTGTTAGGTTTCTTGTACTGAAGTCCGAACTCTCCCGATTTCTTAGCCCCCAAAGAGCAGGTATAGTAAAAGGAGCAGACATTGCATATTGGGAAGGCATAGGATAATGAGAGGTATAGCATATTGAGAAGATATAGCATGTTGAAAAGACATAGCATAATGAGCCGCTACAATTTGAAGAACTTATAATAAGGGGAAGATCAAGATGGAAGAGAACTTACGAACACAGGAAAATCCCATAAATCCCGAGGATATTCGAAAAGTAACCCGTTACCGGTGGGCAATCTGGGGGGTTTTGGCCCTGGCTTATCTGGTGGTGTTTTTTCATCGGCTGGCAGCCGGAGTTGTGCGTCAGGATCTGGTGGAGGCCTTCGGAATCACGGGAACTACCTTTGCCAATATTTCCGGTACCTACTTCTATGCCTATATGCTGATGCAAATTCCGTCGGGAATTCTGGCGGACTCTCTGGGAGCCCGGAAAACCGTTACTGTGGGAATGCTCTTTGCCGGCATCGGATCGGTGATTTTCGGACTGGCACCGACGGTGGCCCTCTTATTTGTGGGGAGACTGTTGGTGGGACTGGGGGTTTCCGTAGTGTTTATCGCGGTCTTGAAAGTCCTCAGTGAGTGGTACTATGAGCGGGAATTCGCTACCATGTCCGGGCTGACCACCTTTGTGGGAAATATGGGTGGGGTCATTGCCCAAACGCCTCTGGCCTTAATGGTGGCTTATTTCACCTGGCGAAGCACTTTTGTGGCCATCGGGGTTATGACCTTGGGGATTGCCCTGCTTTCCTACCTCATCATTCGAAATACGCCGAAGGATATGGGTCTGCCATCGATTAAACAGATTCAAAAAGAGTTGGATCGATCCGGGGATGATTCCGGAGAAGATGTAAAAACTTTGGAACCCTACCAAGAAGAAGGGGTGAAGAATCAGGCAGAGAACAAAGAAGGTGAAGGCGCTACAAAACGGCCGACGATCATCCAGGGACTGCTGGGAGCCCTTAAAAACCGCCTTACCTGGCCGGCATTTATCGGATTTACCGGTTTTTTCGGATCCTTTGTGGTGCTGACCGGCACCTGGGGACAGAGCTACTTAGTGGATGTTTACGGAATGGACCCGGCATCGGCGCCGAATTATTTAACCGCTGCGGTCTTCGGTCTGGCCATCGGCGGGATTGTAATCGGGAAAATTTCCGACCGGGTCAAGAGACGAAAATCCCCTATGGTGATCTTTGCCGGAGTGTATCTGTTAACCTGGGGCATCATTGTATTCAGTAACGGGGGCATGCCTCCCGTGGGGATTTTGTATCCCCTGTTTTTCATATTAGGCTTCAGTTGTGCGGCATTCATCTTAGGCTGGGCCTGTGCCAAAGAAGTGAATCACCCCGCCCTTGCAGGAATTGCCATGAGTATAGTAAACATCGGCGGCTTTTTAGGGGGTGCGGTGCTGCCCACGATGATCGGAAGTGTGTTTGATACCTACGTCGGTATCTGGTCTTACCAAGAGATTTATCAGCGGGCCTTTCTCTATTGCTTCATTGCCGTACTGATCGGCTTTATCGCAACCTTTTTCGTCAAAGAAACCCGCTGTAAAAATATTTACTTCGACTTGAAAGAAAAATAGCCTCAAAAATTGCCCATAGCTCAAAGAGCTCAAAAATCTCAAAGGGGACGGGGGTGTTTGTGTCATCGTGACTCAAACGCCTCCGTCCCCTTTGGGCTATTTTGGACTATCGTTGGCTATCTTTGGTTATCTTTAGGCTATTCTTTCTCAACTATATCATTTTTGCAAAACCGCAGTACCGGGGGCTTAATCCATTTGGAGAATATCCCGATTAGTTTACCGACGCCAAGGGCTGCGATCACCGTTCCCTCTCTAAGACCGACCACATTGCCGTGAAAGAATATCAACAACAAACCTGCCAAAGAGACGCTGGTTACATCAAACATTACCTTCACCTTGGAAAATGGAACCTTGGTTACCTTTTGCAGGGCCAGCACCAAACCTTCCGGAGGTTGAGGGATCACATTGGCCGCCAGATAAAAAATAATACCGATGGCAATCAGCACCAAACTGATGCCCAACAGGGCCAGTTGTGAAAAATACCCCACCGGCGACAGGGGTGCTATTATGGTGTTGGACAGGCTTACAAAGAAGCCGAATAGACTGGCAATAGCCAACTGAAATAAGTTTTTCAACTGGAAGTTTCGTCGTAGCAGCACAATTTGAAGCACTACATAAAAGGAAAAGACAATGGTGCTAAGAAGCCCCACATCCATGTTAAAAACAAGACTTAAGGCGTAGGGGAAAGAAGATACCGGGGAGACTCCCAGCCCCGACTTAATGGAAAAGGCCACACCCATGGCCAGCAAAAATAAGCCGGAGATATAAATTAGCAATCGGCGGGCCCATACTTCGGCACTTACCTTCTTTTTGGTTTTTATAGGAAACTCTTTTTTTGTATCGCTTTCTGCAGCCTTGATCATAGAATTTCTTCCTTTCTTTATTCATTAATTTTTATAATTGCATCCTAATAACGTAAATTTCCATTACTATTATAACAGATATTTCATGGTGCTGCCAAAAAACCGAAGGGAAATAAGGACAAAAAGTGTACCAGGGGGTCGGACCCTGTGGTACAAAAAAAGTGTACCACAAGGTCCGACCCCCTGGTACATTTTTGCGGATATTTTGATATCCGAAATACTTCTTGTAATAATCCTCCGAATCATATAAAATAATTAATATGATGACAAAAGATTTATATAATTCTAACTAAAAGGAGAGATTAACCTATGATTTTAATTCAAAATGCAAAGGTCTTCACCATGGAAGGCGACGTTCTCGAAAAAGGGGACGTTCTGGTAAAGGATGGGAAAGTACAGGAAGTGGGAGAGAACCTGGATGCTCCGGATGGGGCAAAAGTAATTGACGGAGAAGGAAAAATACTGATGCCGGGAATGATCGACGCCCACTCCCATTTAGGTTTATTTGAAGACGCCATCGGTTTTGAGGGCAACGATGTGAATGAAATGACAGATCCTTCGACGCCCCACCTACGGGCCATTGACGGGATCAATCCCATGGATAAAACCTTTAAGGATGCGGTAATGGGAGGGATTACCTCCACGGCTACCGGTCCCGGGAGTGCCAATGTCATTGGGGGACAATTTGCGGTGATTAAGACCCACGGAGACTACATCGATGATATGATCATAGAAGAGTATAATGCCATGAAAATTGCCTTCGGAGAAAATCCAAAGCGGGTATATGCGGAGAAGAAAACCTCTCCCATGACTCGAATGGCCACGGCAGCGGTTCTTCGGGAAAACCTTCTGAAGGCGAAGTCTTACAGAGAGAAAAAGGAAGAGGCGGGACTGGACAAGACAAAACTGCCGGCCTTTGATATGAAAATGGAAGCCCTGTTACCGGTTCTGGAGCGAAAGGTGCCCTTAAAAGCCCATGCTCATCGAGCCGACGACATTTTAACGGCGATTCGAATTGCTAAGGAATTTAACACGAAGATTACATTGGAACATTGCACGGAAGGGCATCTGATTGCAGATGTGATCAAAAAAGAAGAACTCACCGCGGTGGTTGGACCGAGCTTTGGCCACAACACCAAGTTTGAGCTGAAAAACAAAACCTTTGAAACCCCGGGGATTCTTAACCGGGCAGGGGTGAAGGTTGCCATTATGACGGACCATCCCGTAATTCCAATCGAAAGCCTTCCCATGGCTGCAGCCCTGGCGGTAAAATCCGGTATGGATGAGCTGGAAGCATTGAAATCCATCACCATTTATCCCGCGGAAATTTTAGGCATGGACAGCCGTTTGGGTAGTATCAAAGCCGGAAAAGACGCGGACTTGGTACTTTGGGATAAAAATCCCTTGGATATTCAGGCGAAGGTGGCCGTAACGATTATCGACGGTGAAGTGGTATACGAAGGGTAAAAGGCTATAAAGAACCTTCCAAAACGGCTTCTTTTGCGGGGAAATCCTGCTTTTGAAGCCGTTGTTTTTTTCAAGCAATAATAATTATCAAAAAACCCTTGCAAAACTCCACGGTTCTCGTTATAATAAAATTGTAACAAAGTTGAATAATGATTTATTCTTCGGGGCAGGGTGAAATTCCCGACCGGCGGTGACAGTCCGCGAATCGATTGATCAATCGATGGAATCGGTGTAATTCCGATACCGACAGTAGAGTCTGGATGGGAGAAGAGGAAGATGCTTTTAGGCTGCTTAAAGTCGCCTAATTGCAGAAGTCGAACCCATTTCCGAAGAGATTTTCTCTTCGGATTTTTTAATTACCGACCACTTCCTTCAGATCCCTCTTTAAAAAAATTTAAGGAGGAATACAACAATGGAAAACACAGAAAGACAAAAAACCTTAGGCTTTAAGGCAACCCTATCTTCAACCAACAGCATGGTGAAAATGGCCATACTTTCGGTTATGGCTTATGTGCTGATGATTATCGATTTTCCCATACCGATCTTTCCTGCATTTTTAAAACTTGACTTAAGCGATGTGCCGGCACTGATCGGGGGATTTGCCCTAGGTCCTGTTGCAGGGGTGATCATTCAAATGGTCAAGGCATTTCTGCACTTTATGACCAACTCCAGTACCGGAGGGGTTGGAAGTTTCGCAAACTTCCTTGTGGGATCAGCCTTAGTGTTTCCCGCAGCCTATATCTATCACATGAATAAAACCCGAAAGAACGCAATGATCGGTATTGTGGTAGGAGCCATATCCATGGCGATTGTGGGTGCGATTGCGAATATCTATATTTTAATTCCTTTCTACGCCAACTTTATGCCCATCGATGCCATCGTAGAAATGGGTACTGCGGTAAACTCCAGGATCGTGGATGTACCAACCCTAGTGCTATACGGTGTTACCCCTTTCAACCTGTTTAAAGGGATCATTATCGGTGCTGTAACGATGCTGATATACAAAAATATTGCTCCCTTATTAAAGAGCAAATAGGAAAGTTAAAGGTAAGATAGGAAAAATATCGAAAGCTTAGGAAATCGCAACAGGTCTCCTGGGCTTTTTTGCTTTTTGAAGCAAATTAGGCGTGGCAAACCCGGCGGTAGCGTGGCAGGCCTTATGGCAGTGTGATAAACTGGCGGTAGCGTGCAGGCCTTTTGGCAGCGTGATAAAACCGGCGGCAACGTGACAAATCTCACCGTATCCAGGCCGTCTCCATCGAACCCGGTTCTTTCCCGGCGGATTTTAATAAAAAAATCCTTGCCTTCTTATGGGTTAAAAAGTAATATGTAAATATATTGTTAAAAATTTGTTTAACTTTAATTTGATGGGATATGTATATTTCTAACAGGGGAATACCGGGGGGCATCTCAACAAGTGAAAAAAGTCGCCGCGGATTCTGATGACTGCAGTCAGGGGCGGTTCACTAACGGGTGTTCGCTTGTATAGGAAAGGAGAGGGTACCATGTGTGGACGTTATCATTTTGAACCCGGGGATTTTCAGGATCTCCTATCGGTGATTAAAGATGTGGAAGAAAGACTGAAGGTCGGGGAAATATTTCCCACCAACGAAGCGCCGGTAATCCTGGGAAAAGGACAGGCGGATTTATACCATTGGGGGTTTCCGAATTTTCGAAACAAACGGCCCATCATCAATGCCCGTTCCGAGTCCGTTGCGGAAAAGCCCATGTTTCAAAAATCCTTTAAAACTCAGCGCTGCATTATTCCCGCCAGCGGCTTTTACGAATGGGACAGCAAGGATCTGGACGAAAAGGGGCGAAAACGAAAGTACCTCTTTCAGGGAGCGGAAGCCAAGCCCCTGTATCTAGCCGGAATCTGGCGAATCTTTGACCGGGTCCCGAGCTTTGTGATCCTTACCACCGAGGCCAATCCTTCCATTGAAATCCATCATCGGATGCCTGTCATTATTCCGAAAACCACGATGTACGACTGGATCGCCGATGAAGCCTATGCTAGAGAGTATCTGCAGCGGGAAATGCCCGACCTTAAGAAAACACCGGTATAATTAAATTGATATGGGAGTGTGAGACGATGATTGAATATAAGCGATATGACGAAACCACAAAGGAGATTCCCTTTGCGAAGGGGTTTTTTAAAGGATGGCCGAATCCTCCCAGTGAGAAAACCCACCGGAGAGTCTTAGAAAACAGCTACCGGGTCTTTGTAGCGGTGGACCGGGAAAAAAATGAAATAGTGGGTTTTATCAATGCCATCAGTGATGGAATTCTTACTTGTTACATACCGCTTTTGGAAGTGGTGGAAGGCTATCAAGGCAAACGGATCGGTCAAGAGTTGGCAAAACATATGTTAAACGAGTTGCAGGAGTTTTATATGGTGGATCTTACCTGTGACAACGAAAAACAACCCTTTTACGAAGAGCTGGGGATGTATAAATCCTTCGGCATGGTGCAGCGAAATTTCCATAACCAACAGGGCGTCGGTCCGAAGCAATAAGGACCCATCAGCGGTTTGCTCCGGAAAAACACCCATCAACCCCCGAATGACCCCCTTTAGAGGGCGGATTAGAGGGGGTTTTTTCATTGCATCTTTAAAATCTGTAAAAATGTGATAAAATGAAGTATACTTGGAGACTAAAAAAGAGAGAATCCCGGAAGCGTGTGATAGGAAAAAATATAATAGGACAGTCAATAATACAATACGACAGCCAATAATATAATAGGACAGCCAATAATATGATACGACAGCCAATAATACAATAGGACAGCCAATAATACAATAGGACAGCCAATAATACAATACGACAGCCAATAATACAATACGACAGCCAATAATACAATACGACAGCTAATAATGTAATAAAACAGCCAATAAGATGATAATAACAATCATGTAATCCCCAACAGTAGCAAGAGTACTAATTAAATCAATATATGGTTGTGCGTACGGAAATACCGCAGCCCTAAGGAGTCGATAAAATGCAGCAAATCATTAATATAGAAGAAAAAAACAAAACTTTCCGGGCGGAACTGGAACTGGATCAGCCGGGGCTGGAAACTCTGGCACAGACCTTCGGAAGACTTGCAGAAGCCGGGGATATCATCTGCCTTACCGGGGATCTGGGAGCGGGAAAAACCACATTTACCAAGGCCTTCGCCCTGGGTATGGAAATTGAGGAACACATCACCAGTCCCACCTTTACCATCCTTCAGGAGTATCAGGGGAAAATCCCCCTATATCATTTCGATGTCTACCGGATTGATGATCCCCTGGAGCTGGAAGAAATCGGTTATGAGGAATACTTTTTCGGAAAAGGGGTCACCATTATCGAATGGGCGGATATGATTAAGGATCTGATTCCCACGGAGTCTCTCTGGATTGAAATTCTCTCTGAAGGCCCCACCATAAGAAAAGTCATCATCAAAGGTCGGACAATTTTGCATAAAAACTGGCTGAAGGAGTTGAGATCATGAAGATTTTTGCCCTGGATACCTCCTCGAAGATCGCCACCATCGGAATTTTGGAGGATGGGAAAGTGTTGTTGGAAAACACGCTGAACGATAAAAAAACCCACTCGGAGAATTTAATGCCCATGATTGAGGCGGCCTTTCAAAGTGTAAACCTGACCCCGGAAGATATCGATGTTTTCGGGGTAACTGTGGGACCCGGGGCCTTTACCGGCCTTCGAATCGGCATCAGCGCCGTAAAAGGCATGGCGGAGGCCTTAAATAAGCCGGTGGTGGGTCTGTCGGCACCGGAGGTCTTAGCGGCAGGCATTGCCCCGACGGATCGGATCATCTGTCCCATTATGGACGCTCAGCGAGAGCAGGTATACGCCGGCTTTTTTCGCTATCGAAGGGCGGAGAATACGGAGCATGAGCCGCAGTCCAATTGCAACGGGGCTACTATGGATCAACACAGTGGCGACGACAGTGAACCACGCCTACGGGCATTAATGGACACTAAGGTTATAAAAGTCCGGGATCTGATTGAAGAAGCGGCGCAGTTGGAGGGAAAAATTCTTTTCCTGGGGGACGGAGTAAATCTTTATGAAAAGATCCTTCGGGAAGGACTGGGAGAGGCCTTTGAAAAAACTCTTTACGGCCACCGAATCCCCCGAGCCTCCATGGTAGGCGCTTTAACGGAAAGAAAACATCGGGAAGGCAAATCCCATGGAGCGGACCGGTTAAAACCCATTTATCTTCGAAAATCCCAGGCAGAGGTACAGTTTGATGAACGGCAAAAATCTCTGGGAAAAGAGGTATCGGAATGATGGATCGGGAGAAAGTACCGGAAGTGGTGCTTCGACAAATGACCCTGGAGGATGTGGACGGGGTACTGGCCATTGAAAAAGCCTCCTTCACTACTCCCTGGAGCCGCGGCGCCTTTATCAAAGAGGTGACGGAAAACAAACTGGCCTATTACACCGTGGCGGAGCTGGAGGGGGAGATCGCCGGTTACGCCGGGGTCTGGCTGATTGTGGACGAAGGCCATATCACCAATATTGCCGTAGCCCCGAAGTACCGGGGAAGAAATCTGGGAAAAAAAATATTAGAAAAGCTGATACAGGAATTGAAAAACCGAAAGATCCTCCGGGTAACCCTGGAGGTTCGGGCTTCCAACGACGTAGCCATCAATCTCTATAAATCCTACGGATTCATAGTCCTGGGACGAAGACCGGGGTACTACACCGATAACGGGGAAGACGCCTTGATTATGTGGAAAGACCTGACAAGAGAGATCTAAGGACACAAGAAGTGGTCTTTAGATTTTTTTTGTTTCTCAGACTTTTGGAAAATCGTTGCGTATATAAGAGTAAGAGATGACAGGATGACAGGATTACAGCGGGACGGGATGACAGCGGGACGGAGTTTTTGTCATCCTTAAAAACAGATGACAAAAACTCCGTCCCGCTGTCATCAAACTCCGTCCCGCTATCATCCGTTGCCATCCGTTGCCATCCGCTGTCATCCGCTGTCATCTGTGATCCATCATCCCATTGAAAGGAGGGGTCCCGATTGGAAGGCTGGGAAAAAAATATAATAGACCGGATTTTGCAAGGGGATGCCCACCTTTATGGAGAGATTATCAATGCCTACAAAAGTGCGGTGTTTTCCATGTGTTACCGAATGGTGTATCAGCGCCAGGAGGCGGAGGATCTCAGTCAGGAAGTATTTTTGAAAGCCTACCGTAGCCTTGGAAAATACAACCGGGAGATGAAGTTTTCCACTTGGATCCTGAGCATTACCAGAAACACCTGCATCGATTACTTAAGAAAGGCCAGGGGGGATCGGGTGCCCTTAGAAGAGGGGATCAAAACCCGGGAAGTCCCCATCAGTGCTGAAGAGGCTTATCTATATAAAGAGCAGAAGCGGGAGATCGAAGAGGCGATCCGTTCCCTACCCGAGGAGTATCGACTGTTGATTCTCCTGTACCATCAGCAGGGGCTAAGCTACAAAGAAATTGCAAATGTGGAAAATCTACCGATGTCCTTAGTGAAAAATCGCTTGCATCGCGGCCGGAAGATGCTTAAAGAAAAACTAGGTCCCGTGAAAAAGGAGGGGAGCCCATGGACTGCAGAAGCTGTGAAAAACATATAAACGATTATCTAGACGGCGAACTGTCAAACCGGGAAGAAAAAAAGCTACAAAAACATATGAAAACCTGTGAAGCCTGCAAAATGGCTTTGGATCAATACCGCTATATGTGGGATCAGCTAGGGGAGCTTGAAACCTTTACCCCCGGGGAGAACTTTGAAGCCGGGATTCTTTCAAAGCTGGAAGCCTACGGTGCCCCAGAAGACCGAGGAGTACGCAGCGGATTGTGGGGAAACCCGGATACCCGAAGAAAGGCCAGCGCATTGCGGGGTGTCCGAGAGACCCGAGAAGATCGTAGCGCATTGCGGGGTGCCCGAGAGACCCGAGGAGATCGTAGCGCACTCCGGGGTGACCGAGAGACCCGAGAGAATTACGGCCTACAGCAGCGGGACCCTGTAAAGGACGGCATACTGATCATCGGCTACTTCATCACCCTGTTTGTGGTGCTCAGCGTTCTGAGAAACCAGGTATTCCAGCATGTGGACTGGATTTCCGGGATTTTGGTGACGGCCCGGGTGTTTCGGGACGTGTTTGACGGCATGATTTTTCGGGGACTGCTGTCACTGATGGTGGTCTATCCCATACGGATTCTTCATTGGGCCAGGGTGAACTTCAGTCAGCTGTCTGTAGAAGGGCGGATGCTGTACTCGGTGGTCCTGTTAAATCTTTTATTGATCGGTACCTTCAGTCACATTCTGTTGCATAAAATGGCCAGGGGCGGGAAAAAACGAAAAGCAAAAGGAGGAAACGGGGATGAAATTCAACGAAGCGAATCCTAATCGGATTCAAAATAGAAAAAAAAGCAACAACCTATCGACCAAACGTAGAATCGGACTGATGACCTTGGTATTTTTTATACTCCTCACCAGTGGGGTGTACGCCTCGTTGGGTGCCCAGCGGGGGGATGTTCTTCGGTTTTTCAATTCCGTTGACGTTGCCGAGGGAGAGGTGATCGACGGCAATGTGGTCAGTATCATCGGAGGAGCCAACATTGACGGCGAGGTCCGGGGAGATGTGGTAACCATTATCGGAAACACCGGAATCTCTGATGCCGCCTCGGTAAACGGGGATGTGGTAAACATCATTGGAAATGTGGAGAGTTTCGGAGAAAGCCAAAGTGTGATCAACATTGTAGGTTCCCTGTCCCTTGGGGGCAACATCGACGGGGACGTGATCCAAATCGTAGGAAACAGCCGCTTAGGCTCGGACACAATAATCCAGGGGGACTTGGTCAGTTTTTTAGGAAACTTTGAAAATCAAAACGGACAGATTATGGGTCAGGAGATCACGGTGATCGATTTTCTGCCGGATTTTTTCAATCGACTGCTGCCGGGAGAGTATCCGCCGTTGCCAATTATTTTAATATTGGTTATAATGTTTTCTGTACTGGCCCATGTTTTCGCCTTCATTTTTGGAGCCATTGTGGTGACCCTATTTTCCGATCAGTTCAGGTCCATGTCGGAAAAGGTGAAGGAAGAGCCGGGGCGAAAGCTGGGAATGGGGGTACTGCTCTATCTGATTTTGCAGGTATCCATTGTGACGGTTGCCATAACCATTATCGGTATTCCCCTGCTCCTGTTTCTAATACCCCTATCGATTTTCATACAGTTTTTAGGGAATCTGATTGTCAAGATCGGGATCGGCCGAAAGATGGCCAAGGTTTTTGATCGGGAATACGGATTGATCGGAGAATTATTGATCGGATCGGTAATCTATATACTGTTGGATGTGTTAGTGGCAGGAAGACCCATCACCTTTGTGTTGAAATTCTTTGGAATGGGAGAGCTGGCCAATCGAGTCCTGGAACGGAAAGGGCCGGCAAGCGTTCAGTCCCAGCAGGAATAAGTATAGCAAGAATAAGTATGACAAGAATAAGGATACCAAGAAGAAGGATATAAGGAATAAAATCGTAAGAATAAGGACCGCAGGATGAAATATGCAAAATAAATACCCATAGTTAGGAAGGATCATAATGGAAAATAACAAGATTATTACCTTAGCCATTGAAACCAGCTGTGATGAAACCTCGGTGGCGGTGCTGGAAAACGGACGTCGGGTTTTGTCCAATATCATCTCCTCCCAAATTGATATTCATCGACGCTTTGGGGGGGTGGTGCCCGAGGTGGCTTCAAGAAAGCACATTGAAAGCATCAGTTATGTGGTAAAGGAGGCCCTGGAAGAAGCGGGAAAAACCTTTCGGGACATCGATCATGTGGGAGTGACCTACGGACCGGGATTGGTAGGGGCCCTGCTGGTGGGAATCAGTTACGCCAAAGGTCTGGCCTTCGCCCGGGGAATTCCCCTAAACGGCGTGAATCATATTGAAGGACATATCTACGGAAACTTTATTGAGGATCGGGAACTGGAGCCCCCTTTTATCTCCCTGATTGTATCGGGAGGGCACAGCCATCTGGTCTATGTTAAGGATTACGGGGTATACGAAGTGCTGGGTAAAACCCGGGATGATGCGGCGGGAGAGGCCTTTGACAAGATTGCCCGAGCCTTGGATCTCGGTTATCCCGGAGGACCGGAAATCGACCGGCTGGCAGAGAAGGGCAACCCTCAAGCCTTGGATTTTCCCAAGTCCTATCTGGAGGACGGAAGCCATGACTTTAGCTTTAGCGGACTGAAATCCGCGGCCCTGAATTATATCAATCAACAGAAAATGAAAAAGCAGCCCATTCCCTTAGAAGATATGGCCGCCAGTTATCAACAGGCGATTATTGAAGTCTTAGTGGAAAAATCCATTCGCTGCGCCAAAGAGAAAAACATGGATAAAATTGTGCTGGCGGGGGGAGTAGCGGCGAATAAAGGCCTCAGGGCCCTGCTGAAAAAACGGGGAGAGGAAGAGGGGATCAAGGTGCAGTATCCATCCCTGACCCTTTGCACCGACAACGCCGCCATGATTGGCAGTGTAGCCTATTACCAGTATATAAGCGGTGAGCGCTCCCCAATGAGCTTAAACGGGGTTCCAAACCTTAAAATAAAAGAATAAAAGAATAACGGGAAATTCCATAGCAATCAGCGTTTTCTCCGAAAAGATGAAAATAAAAAAATAAATCTTTTCGGGGATTTTTTTTGCTGTTTTTTCCCCTTATTTTTAAAACTTTTTTAGAAAAAATCAGGTTATGTAAACGAAAAAGGCAAAAAAAAGAAACCTACATTCGGTAACTTAAAATTTTTGTGTAAATAATAAAATGACAAAAAAAATAGATACTAACAAATAATTAACCGGAATTTCTGTGGATAGTGTGGATGAAATATGTATAACTCCTATATAGGGAATAAGAGCTGTGGATAACACTGTGCATAAGCCCTTATTTCTGTGGACAATTGTGGATAATGTGAATAGGAAATATGAATAGAAATGTCAAGCCAATAAATTAGTTATTTATCTATGTTAAATTTCCGTTAACATAATAAAAGTGAACCCAAAGTGAACCCAAAGTGAACCCAGGTGAACCAAAGGGGACGGCAGGTTGCGTAAAAACAAATCAATAAAACATTAGTATTACCACCCTGAAATCCTGTATTATCAATGGTTATATGATATAATAGAAAGAAAACGAGGTGGTTCGATGTCCCGCTATATTCAAGG
>NZ_SUMG01000022.1 GCF_009910325.1 Isachenkonia alkalipeptolytica | reverse complement strand
GTTTTTTATCATAACGTTTAGAGGTTTTCTTTCCTGTTGACACGTGATCGCTCCCTTTATTGGATTATCGTCGTACTTACATTATACAAGAAATGTTTTATACGACAACTACCCTAACATATAGGGTTTGCAATCTTGGACTTGGCACTTTTAAAGATGATGGTTGATGGGGTGGATTTCTATCGGTCGGAGGATGGAGGGAAAATGAGGATGTTTATCAAAAAAATAGAAGATCTTTTACTATCAATTATTCTATTACTGTGTTGTCTTTTTCGTTAGTATATGATAGAATACATACAAACAATAAAGACAATGTTATAGCTAGGAGGCGAAGGTATGGCTAAACAGGAACTCGTGATGGAACTAATTAAAAAAAATAACGGATTTATTACAGCGAGTGAAGCTTCAGCAGCAGGTATAAATAATAAAACACTACAACGCATGCACCAATCAGGTGTAATCGAAAGAGTAGAACATGGTGTTTATATGGATCCCAATCAGATGCAAGACGAGTATTTGTTAACTCAATACAGGTGTAAGAAAGGAATCTTTTCACATGAGACTGCATTATATTTTCATGAACTAGCTGATCGCACGCCTTTTCAGATAATGCTTACGATTCCTTCCGGTTATAATACGAGACTTTTGAAAGAAAAAGATAAGTACAAGTTTTTTTATATTGCAGAAGAACTTCATTCAATCGGTGAGGTGACTATGTTGACACCTTTTGGAAACCAAGTCCATGTATATGATAAAGAAAGAACCATATGTGACTGTCTAAAAAAGAAAGATCAACTGGATGGGGATTTAGTAACAGAAGCAGTAAAAGAATATTTTAAAACTTCTGGAGCAGATTACTCTAAACTGCTTAAGTATGCCGAAGTTTTTAATATCAAAGACTTGATTCGAAAGTACATGGAGGTGTTAACATGAAAATTGGTAGTCCTAAACAATTAAAGGATTGGATAAGCAATGTGTCTAAGGAGAATAATATTATAGCGAATACCGTACTTCAGAATTTTATGTCAGAATTTTATGATGGAAAGACTTCTTGAAAGAATTGCTGTTTCCAGGTATAAAGATAACTTTATCCTTAAAGGTGGATTCTTGATAGCGGCTATGATTGGTATAGATATGAGGAGTACACTTGACATGGATACAACAATAAAAGGTGTTCCGGTTAATAGGGAGACTGTAAAAAAAATGCTAAGTGAGATATTGTCGATAGATCTTGATGATAATGTCTCTTTTAGACTTAAAAATATTAAAAACATTCATGATGTCACGGACTATGACGATTTTAGAATTTCTATAGAGGCTCAGTTCTTCACGATCAAAGTAAATATGAAGCTGGACATTACTACAGGAGATGTCATCATCCCTGGAGAAGTTGAGTATTCCTTTAAGTTGATGTTTGAAGAACGTCATATTGCAATAAAAGCTTATAATTTGGATACAATTCTTGCAGAAAAAATCGAATCGATTTTAGTGCGAAACATAGCCAATACCAGAGCAAGGGACTATTACGACGTATATATTCTTCTGACTCTTCGAAAAAATGATATTGATTTAGACAGTTTAAGAAATGCTATAAAAGAAAAAGCTAAAGAAAGGAATACATTGATTTATATAGAGGATAAGGATAAGTATCTCAAGGATATAGAAGAAAGTGAAGACCTACAAAAAATCTGGGATTCTTATGCAAAAAAATATCCTTATGCAGAAGGTATTCAATTTAGCGAAATTACGAATATTTTGAGGGAGATCTTAAAGTAACGTAGTCGGAAACATATTAAATGGTAAAAATAAAGGGGATGTTAAGGATCCCCGGGGCGAGATTCGCCATTTAAAAAAGCCGCCTCTAGGCATCGGAAATTTCGATTCTACAGGCGGTTATCTTTTTCTCGTTTTCTTTGCAGTTTTCTTTTGCGCCGGTCCAAGTACGGCTTTTTCTGTAGCATGTAGTGTTATCTTCTTTGCGTTTATGTTGTTTGTCCCTTTATCCGATGTAGCTGCCATAGCTGTAAAATTCCTTTGTTTTTTCGATGTCCCGTTCAACTTCTTGAAGTAAAATCGCCTTTTCAATCTTGGACTTGGCACTTTTAAAGATGATTGTTAATTTGATTGATTTTTTCCGCCAGATGACAACTGACGAAATGATCCGGTTCAATTTCACGATACACCGGTATTTTGATTTTACACTTATCTTCCGCATATTTGCATCGGGTGTGAAACTTGCACCCCGAAGGTGGATCGGCGGGGCTGGGCACATCCCCTTTTAAGATTTCTCTTTTCTTTTTTACGGCGGGATCCGATTTCGGTACCGCCGATAACAAAGATTGTGTATAGGGGTGCAACGGCTTTTTAAACAGTTTTTTAGTAGGCGCCTGCTCCGCAAAGGAACCTAGATACATGACCGCCACACGGTCACAAAAATAACGAACCACACTGAGATCATGAGAGATGAAAAGGTAGGTGAGCCCAAGCCGATCTTTTAAATCCGTCATAAACTTTAACATTTGAGCTTGAATCGAAACGTCTAATGCGGCGATAGGCTCATCGGCAACAAGAAATTTCGGTTCTAAGGCTAAAGCCCGGGCAACTCCTATCCGTTGTCGCTGTCCGCCGCTAAATTCATGGGGATATTTTCGAACATTGCTTCCTTCCAGACCGCATAGCTCCAGAAGTTCTTTGGATTTTTCTATGGCCTCTTTTTTATTCTTCACAAGCTTGTGCTTTCGAAGTCCTTCGGATACAATCATTCCCACGTTCATTCTGGGATCTAAACTGGCATAAGGATCCTGAAAAATGATTTGCATTTCCTTTCGAAGCTTTCTGAGGTCATTTTTATTAATTCTCTCACCGGTCTCTGTATTATAAAGAATCTGCTGATCAAATTTCACTAATCCTTCTGTAGGCTCCAACAGGCTCAGAAGGGTTCGTCCCACCGTTGTTTTTCCGCAACCGGACTCCCCTACCAGACCGAAAATTTCTCCTTGCTTTATTTTAAAGGAGACATGATCAACGGCCTTCACATGGCCTACGGTCTTGGAAAATACCCCTTCTTTTATGGGAAAATATTTTTTTAATCCTTCCACTTCCAATAAATGCTCAGCCATCTTAGCCCCCTCCTTCCTGATCATAGAGCCAGCAACGGACTTTATGTCCCGGAGTAATTTCTTTTAACACCGGCATTTTTTCTTTGCAGATTTCCATACAGTGCTTACAGCGGGGATTAAAGGGACATCCCTTTGGCATATTCAACAGACTTGGGACCATTCCTTCTATAGCTTCCAGTTCTTCATCCTCTTCCACCATATCCGGTCGAGACTTGAGCAGTCCCACGCTATAAGGATGTTTCGGATCATGAAACAGCGTTACTACATCGGCTTCTTCAACAATTTTCCCGGCGTACATGACCACTACGTCATCAGCCATTTCCGCAATAACCCCCAGATCATGGGTGATGAACATAATCGACGTGCCCATCTGCTCATTGAGATCCTTCATCAGTTCCAAAACCTGGGCCTGTATCGTTACATCCAAAGCGGTTGTGGGTTCATCGGCAATCATGAACTTCGGATCGCAGCTTAAGGCCATGGCAATCATTACCCGTTGTCGCATTCCTCCGCTTAACTGGTGGGGATATTCCTTGATCACTTTTTCCGCTCTGGGTATGCCCACCATATTTATCAGCTCGATGGACCTCTCCGTGGCTTGCTTTTCACTCAGTCCCCGATGGACTTTTAACATCTCATTCATTTGATTTCCAATGCTATAAACGGGATTTAGTGCGGTCATTGGTTCCTGAAAAATCATTGAAATTTCTGCTCCCCGAATCTTTCTCATTTCTTCATTGGAGAGTTCCAAGAGGTTCTTACCCATAAACTCAATGCGTCCTTCTTCGATTTTTCCATTGGGTTGAGGAACCAATCGCATGATCGAAAGAGCGGTTACACTTTTCCCGCAACCGGATTCTCCTACGACCCCCAGGATTTTCCCCTCTTTAATGGTTAAATCCACGTCATTCACCGCAACTACTTTCCCTTCGGAAGTTTGAAAGCTTGTTTTTATTCCTTCAGCCTTTAAGGTGATTTTTTCCATTGTTGCACCTCCTATTCCTTGAGCTTAGGATCCAAAGCATCTCGAAGTCCGTCTCCCACAAAATTGATGGAAAGCACGGTGAGAAAAATCATTAATCCCGGTGGAATCCATTGCCACCAATAGTTTAGAATGGCAGTTAAGCTTCTCGCTGCTTCCAGCATATTTCCCCAGGTCGGGGTAGGGGGACTTACTCCGAGTCCGATAAAACTCAGTCCCGCTTCAATCAGAATTGCGGATGCAATGGTCAAGGTGGAGTATACAATTATGGGAGCCATAACATTGGGAATCAGATGAACACGAATGATCTCTAAATTTTCCAACCCCAAGGCCCTGGAAGCCTCCACAAATTCCTGTTCTTTCAAAGACAGAATTTCCGCCCGTACCACACGGGCGATCAGTGTCCAGTTAATCAGCCCGATAATGAGCATGGTATTAAATACAGTTGGTCCAAAGGCTGCAGAAGCCACAGCGGCAATAATGAAAAAAGGGAAACTCATAACAATATCCACAAGGCGCATGATCACACCGTCTCTGATGCCGCCGTAAAACCCTGCAATAGAGCCGAGAACCACCCCGATAAACGTTGCTACGGAAGTAGCTACAATACCAACGGCTAGTGATATTCTTCCTCCGTAAAGCACCCGCGTGAGAATATCCCTTCCGGTACTGTCAAAACCTAAATAATTATTGCCTTGTGGCCCCTGATTACGCATCATCATCTGCTGTTCATGTACTTCATAGTCCGTCAGCATCGGTCCAAACACCGCAGCCAATGTGATAACTCCAATCAAGATCAGCCCCAATACCGCCAACTTGTTTTTCACAAAACGTCGCCTGGCTATCGCCCAAGGTGATAAACCTTCTACTTTTCTATTCTTCATCGATTGTCCCCTCCCTTACAGGTGCTTCTATTTGTCTAATCGTATTTGATTCTCGGATCGATCCATGCATACAGTATATCGGCTAAGAGATTAGCGAATACGATTATAATGGCCAACATCATTGTAATTCCCATCAACAGCGGATAATCATCGTTTTGAATGGCTTCAATCATAAGGGTTCCCATTCCCGGCCATGAAAAGACGGTTTCCGTTAATACCGCTCCCGATACAAGAGATGGCAACATCATTGTCAACACCGTTACAACCGGTATTAAGGCATTTTTTAGTGCATGCTTGTAAATGACTACCTTTTCTTTTATACCCTTGGATCTGGCGGTTCGTATATAATCCTGCTTTATCACTTCCAGCATGCTTGAACGGGTATAACGCATTAAACTGGCCAAGCTGAGAAGGGACAGGACGATAACCGGCAATACCAGGTGATGGGCGCGATGAAGGAGCATCCGAAATCCTTCATAATCCGCACCGGCGCCGGTACCTGCAATGGGGAACCATCCCAGTTCAAAGGCCAGATACCGTATCATCAGTAAGCCGAAGAAAAATGCCGGAATCGACAGGCCGATAAAAGCGAATATGGTTACGATATAATCCAAAACTGAGTATTGCTTAGTAGAAGAAAGGATCCCCAGGGGTATGGCTATAATCACGGAAAAAACCAGGGCAAAACCGCCTAGCAAAAGTGTATTCGGCAACCGATTGAGCATAATCGTAGAAACCGGAGCACTATAGTTTGTTGAATACCCCAAATCAAAACGCACGGTTCTTCCCAGCCAACGGACGTAACGTACCGGTAAGGGGTCAAAGTACCCCATGGCTTCCAATCTTTCTTCTATTAAGTCCGGTGGAACATTTGGGTCAATCATATCCGAGTAAGGGTTCCCGGGCATAGCTTCGATGAGTGCAAAAATCACCATCGAAACCCCGATGAGAATGGGAATAAGAATTAAAATTCTTCGAATCAGATATTTTTTCATAGCAACTCCCCTCCATAATCATCAATCGGCTTATTAAAGATAATTGATCGTCCGAAGACGATCAATTATCAAAGCTTTATTGATACTTCTATTCATCCAGATACCATTCATGAACGTTATGATAATCGGTGAAGGGATGGAATTGATGACCTTGGAACTCAGGGCGATAGGCTCTTCCTTCAATCATGTGATATAAGGGAAGTCCCGGAACTTTTTCATTCATTAATTCTCCCCATTCCTGATAAATCGGTTGTCGTTCCTCTTCCTCAATATAACGTATACCTTCTTCGATCAACTCGTCGTTTCTTTCATCGACAAATCCCGGTTGATTAAAGCCTCCGGGGAAGTCCTGGTCGGAGTGCCAAATTCCATACGGATTCGGATCCGGTACTAAGGACCAGCCCATCAGAGCCAACTCAAAGTCCCGCTCATCCACATAATTAGATGCTAAAGTATCAAAATCCATGCTTCTTAATTCAACGTCTATACCTACTTCTGAGAAGTTTTCCTGCCAGATTAAAGCAGATTCTTCCCGTGGAACATTTCCTGTAGGGTACTTCAGTGTAAATTCCACAGGATCTCCATTTTCATCATACATGGTTCCGTCTTCATAGCTCCATCCGGCTTCTTCAAATTTTGCAATGGCATTTTCAGTGGCCTCTTCCCGATCGTCGTCTTCTCCGTCTCCATAGGTGTTAAGATCCGTCATGTCGGGATAGGCCCAGGAGAATGGTGCTAAGGGTGCATGGGCCACTTCTCCGAAACCTTCCAGAATGTATTCGACGAACCCTGCCCGATCCAATGTATAGGCAACACCTTGACGAACATTGACATCATCAAAGGGTTCGATACGGTTATTCATAATCATATGCTGATAACCGTCAGTGATGACCTCTTCAACCACGATACCCTGATCTTCAAAGAATGCTACTTGATCCTGGGACATCTCGGATACGTCCATAAAATCCAGATCCCCCGTGGCGAGTCGGGCCTGTGCCGTGTCTTGACCGGTAACTTCCAGTGTAATACCGTCAAGTAATGGACTGCCTCGATGATAGTCTTCGTTTTTTACCAGTCGGACGTATTCGTCCCGGGCAAACTCCTCCATCTTAAATGGTCCTGTGCCTATAGGGTTTTCCAATAAGTCATTTCTCTCCGCAGCCCCTCCGACGTCCACATCTTCCCATATATGAGCTGGGGAAAGCATAAAGGCTCCTACATCTCCGAGGGCCGGAGCGTAAACTTCCTGTAAAGTAATTTCCAACTCACGGTCGTTTATTACATTTATTCCGCTTATTTCATCGGCTTCACCGTCACGATAGGCTTCCACCCCTTCAATTCGTTGGATATTAGGGAACCTTACACCGGTATAGTCAGGATCCGCAACAAATTCATAGGAATGAACCACATCATCCATGGTGAAAGGCTCTCCGTCATGCCAGTAAATGTCATCTCTTAAGGTAAACTTCATTGTTAAATTGTCATCGGACATTTCAAAGTCCTCTGCCAGGTTCGGAACATATTCTTCTTCAAAGGGATCGTAACTTAACAATCCGTCAAATACAATATCAATGGTCATTGCATCATATGCGTCGGTGTAAAGCTGAGGATGAAAGGTTCCCGCCGGTGAGGACCATATTCCCCGGGTAACGGTTCCTCCCTCTGTAGGTTCATCGTTCTCGTCTACCGGATCGTCGTTCTCGTCATTAATCTCTGTAGGATCATCAAGGTCCTCTGGATCCTCACATCCCGCCAATCCGATTGTTAAAATCATTACAATCGCCAATACAATTACTCCATACTTTTTAAATCTCATGTCTCCTACCTCCTTTTTTCTCTCTTTTTTCCTGGTTTCTCTCTTCTTCCCTGGATCGGTTTCTCTTTCCATGTCCTGTAAACCATAGACAGGACACGCTAAGAAGTCCCGGACACAGTTCCTACCTGTTGTCTTAATTATATAAAGTGGGATTTTCAGTGTCAATATAGTTTGCATAAGAGTTATTTATGGGGCCACATGTGGTATGTTAATATAATAACACTATCCAATATCTTGAAAATAAAGAAAAACTTTTTTTTTGAAATTAAGAAAAATTGTTAATTGTTGCATAATGTAAAGCACAACAAAATAATAGGAAATAAAAAAAACAACGATACCGAAAGGATCTTCGATATCATGGTCTCGTATTCCTATTATCAGAACTGAAGGGGACTTAAATTCCGATAGGTTTCTTTTGCTTTTTATTTTATGCAAATTCCCGATTTAGGATGGTTGCAGTTTTCCGAACGACTTCCGCAGCAACCCCTGCACAACGGCTGGATCTTTACGGAGATCCGAAAGGGACATCTTCTTTTTGGATAAACTTTGACACGGAATCATAACATAATGTGGATTCTGCTATAGTAACTTCGTGATCAGGGAAATCCGGATTATATACCGGCAGTTCTGCTTGCTTGTACCAGTAAAAGAGTTCCTTGACCAATGCATTTTGCTTATCACCGGCAACTAAACCGATAAAACCTGCCGCTACTGCTCTTCTCAACTGGAAACGTCTCGCAGTGATCGTTAATAAACTGATAAATTAGTTTCTAAGGCTTTGTTCTTTCGTTTTTCTGTTCTTAACTGTGCCTTCAAGGACTCCACGCTTTCTTAACCAGGGTCTTCGGCGTCATCGGCTTTCTTTATCCAGTTGCGCAGGGTCTGAGGGTTGACTCCAAAATCCTTTGCAGCCTTTGGAATACTTCGTCCCTCTTCTTTAACAAGACGGATAAGTTCCTGCTTAAATTCTTCATCATAACGAATAACATTTTTACTCATACGATCAGCCTCCTACAAGATTATTATACCTAACTCTCTTGTGTCTGGCTAATCGGTATCTCCGATCCTTCAGGCGGTTATCTTTTTCTCATTCCCTTTTCAGTTTTCCCGTCCACGGTTCTAAGTAGGGTTACTTCTTTAGGAGACATAGTAAATCAAAAAACAAAACTGACCAAATTTGAGTATTTGACCATATAATATAGAATAAGTAGCTGTTATAATTTATTTATGAACCATGGTCATGTAAATAAACATAAAGTATTCGGATTTAGGAGGGCTTATGAAAACTAAAAAAGGCGAAGAAACTTATAATAACATTCTAGAAGCTGCGGAACAATTATTTTCGGAAAAAAGTGTTAGCAAAGTAACGATAAATGATATTGTTCAACACACTGGTATTGCAAAGGGAACCTTTTACTTATACTTTGAATCGAAGGAGGCACTGGTATGGGACTTCATGGATAAAAAATTCGGATACGCTGATCGATGGATTAAAGAAATTGTGTTGAAAGGCTATAGTGATGAAGATATTTGTGAAATCATTGACTTTATAATGGGTTTTGTAAAGAAACACATGAAAATGTTGAAAATCATGCATAACGTCAGGTTTCAAGGGTTTTTAGGGATTAATCGCTTAGAGGATCAGTATATGAAAAAATGGATTACCCCATTTTCTCTCTGGCTCGAGAAAGGGCGTTTAGAAAAAGCTTTGAACATCAGGGATTCTACATTTATGGCCCATTATATAATTGTAACGTTACACGAGGTAGTGGATCGTGTAATTATGGATGATTTTCCATTTTCTATAGATGAAGTAGGAGATGAGCTTAAAACAATTACTTTAAAATTACTAAAATAGAAAGTAGGGTTAAAGATGAAGATGTATCATAAATATATAGGAGAAGATAAAAAAACTTATGTAAAATGCTTAATCAATGACCACAAAGCCCCAAATGTGATTTTTTTCATGACGCCGATTGGATCCGTTGACCATGATATAGCAGTACGAAATTACCGGCCCATTGCTGAGAACGGTTTTAATGTATTTGCTGTGGATTTACCCGGTATCGGAAATAGTTCAAAGGGTAAGTTTACCTATGAAAACATAAAATTAGCAATCCAAAATGTTGCTGAGTATATAGAGAAGAATTTTTCTAAGTCTATCCATCTCTACGGAGGAACTGGTACAGGAGGGATTATTGGACAAGCCTTAGCATCGGACAAGGATCTACCGATTTTTAAAACTTATAGTCAGCTTGGGGTTGCAAATCATGGTGACCTATCGGTTATAGGTAGTAGTTTTATGCTAAAATTAGTTTTTCCGATTCTAAAGATTGCGGTGAAGTTTTTCCCTCAATACAGATTGAAATTCAAAGTCCCAAAGTATAGTGGTTATAACGGGGAAAAAGAAAATAAGTGGTATCAAAGTATGATGGAGGAAAATCCTGGGATTTTTGATTTGCCTTTAGATGTTGTTTACACCTTGTTATGGCTCCTTATAGCGAAAGCTAGTCCTATTAAAGGAAAACCTATCATTCCAACATTGGTAATGGCCACTAAGTATGACCGGTATTACAAAAAAGAATATATAAATAAATACTATCGTAGTTTAAAGACTGATAAGAAACTTTATTGGATTGATGATAGCCATTGTGTATTTGTATGGAACGCTGGGGAATTAGGAAATCAAGTGACGGAATGGATTACTTTTCAAAAGGAAGTTTGAACGAAAAGTACAGTGGGGATAAAGGCTGACTTGGATTAATGATCTTCTCACGGTTTATTGGCTTAACTACAATACCAAGCCGCCTTAAATGTGGTAGCGGTAGTCTTTGAAGAACTTCTTCGGGAAGTGAAGCCCTAGCCCTTCCGGGAGGACAAAGCTAGCGGCACTAGATTAATAGGACAGCGGGACGGAGTAATTGTCCGCCTCATCATTGAGAAGCACTAGAAAACCGCCTCAAGGCATCGGTACTTCCGATCCTTCAGGCGGTTATCTTTTTCTCATTTTCTTTGCAGTTTTCTTTGCACCGGTCCAAGTACAGCTATTTCTTTTGTAACTAGTATTTCCATTTTTGCGTCTATGTTGTTTGTCCGCTTATCCGATGTAGCTGCCATAGTTGTAGAATTCCATTATTTTTTCGAGGTCCCGTTCAACTTCCTGTAGCAGTAGTGCTTTTTCAATCTTGGACTTGGCACTTTTAAAGATAATGGTAAGTGGGTCAAATCTCATTGTAAAACAGCGGTATTAGGTCATACTTACACTTGGAGGGAAAAATAAGAAATGATATAATGAACGAAGTACTTGAAAAACCTAAATTTTAGCGAAGGAAGGAGGGAACCCATGAACCAGTTAAAAGAGTATATTATCGCCTTAACCAACCTTTACGGAGCGGTGCACAAGGAGAAAGTCATGGAAATTTACAACAGTCAAAATAAGGACAGGGTTAGCCTTAAAGAGATCGAGGTGATGCTGAAAAATCCCCCGGTGGATTTGGAGGCCTTTGCTGTCTACACTGAAGGGGAATATTTTATCCATGAGGCGATCTTTATGATCGATAATCTGGAGGATATGCTCAGGAAAAAGAAAGGCAAGCCCCATTACGTTCCCCATAAAAACGAGCTACTGAAGTATATGGATGAGGAACACTTTGAAAAAACCGGGGAATACAAGGCCCTAGTAAAGTATGTAAAGAAAAACTTCCTGAAAAACCAGCCGGAGAGAGCCGAGGAACTTTGCGAGGAGATCCATAAAATCCTTCATGTCGGACCGGATATGCAGGAGGTTATGAATACCCTTAATTACTGGGGGATTGATTTTAAGGATATGGATCAGTTAAATGAATTGACCGCGCTTTTGATGAAGTTTGCCAACAATATTCGGATATGGGAAAACAACGGTCATACTCCCGAGGAAATCTCTCGGAAATTCGAAAAGCCCAATATGAAACCCCTTCCCAAGAAACCCTTTGATTTTAAAAAAACCGGCAATGGCGAAGGAGATAATGGCGACGAAGCAGTAGGGACAAAAAAAGTAGGAAGAAACGAACCCTGTCCCTGCGGCAGCGGGAAAAAGTATAAAAAGTGCTGTGGTAAGAGTGAAAATGTGATTTCCCTATTCGGCGATGAGATTACCCCCGAGGAAGCCCTGGAAGTCCGGAGACTCTTTTTTATCTATAGCGAACCGAAGATTGCAAAAGTAATCGGTAAGATGCATGATCAATTCGGTACAGGCCCTTTATCCCTGGCGTATCAAAAAGATGCGGAATTTCTTTTTATCGAATGGTTGGTGATGGAGTACCCCTATGAAGGAGACCAAAGTCTCTTTGATCTTTTCCTGGAAGATATGAAGGGGAAAATGGACCGACGACTGCTTCAAAAACTGGAATCCTGGAAAAAGAGCTATTTATCCGTTTACGAGGTAATTGATGATCGGGAGGAAAGGGTGATTTTAGTCAAGGATATCTTTACCTATGAGGAGAAAGTCGTTGGGCTTGATGAGGGGGATCCTTCGTCGAAGGTCGGAGATATGCAAGTCACCCGATTGGTTCCCGTGGCAGGGGTGTACGAGTACTTTTTCGGAGCCTTTTACCTTCCGTTGAAATTAAGGGATTTATTTGTACATCTGCTTAAAATGGATAAGAAAAAATACAATAAGACCTGGGAGGCCCTGCTGAAAGAAAACGGGGATCGGTTAGTACAATTAATTGCTGATATGTTTAAGAACGATCAAAAGAAGGATCAAAAGAAGGAACACTTAAAATCGGATAATAAGCTGAAAGGAATAAATGATTATTTGGAGATTCCTGCCTTTACACCCAAGGAAATTGAAGAGGTGGAATCGATCTTAAGATTGGATTGGAAGAAGGATATCTACCGAGAGGAAGCCCGGCTTTTTATTGAAAAATCCCAGGGGATTTATCTCCCGATAGATATTATCAGCGGCTTATACATGTGGTGGGATTATACGGAATTTGAAGCCCCGGGTTTTCGAAAGCAGGGGGTCTGGGCCGCGGCATTGAATGAACTCATCGATGAGCTTTATAATTATTATCATTATGACAGTCGTTCGGAGATCGCAGATACCTATGGGGTTTCCGCTTCCAGTGTGGGCACGTATTACTATCGATTATGGGATTTTGTTGAATTGCATCACGCCGGTATAAAAGCTCTTCGAAAGAAGACCCCACTGGATAAAGCATCGAAGAAAAAAATCGGGCCGGCGATTGAGGGGATTATAAAGAGTCTGAAAGAGCTTTCGGAAAGCAAGAAGAAGGATGCCAAGAATAAGGGCTTGGAAGACGACTCGCAAATGGACCTTGAATACGATCCCGGAATGGATTTGGAAGACGACTCGCACAAGGAATTGAAAAACAGCTCGCGAGTAGGCCTGGAAGACAACCCGATTAGTGCAACGACGGTTTCTAAGAATGCAAAGGCCCAGGATCTGATCTACGATGCCTGGGAGTCGAGAAGTCCCACGGAAATCATTCATCTGGCAAAGAAAGCCTTAGAAATCGATCCCCGGTGCGCCGATGCCTATGTATTGCTGGCGGAGCATCGAGCTAAAAACGTAGAGGAAGCCATAACCTATTACCAAAAGGGTATTCAGGCCGGGGAGAAGGCACTGGGTAAAACCTTTTTCAAGGAAAACCAAGGTCACTTTTGGGGAATCCTGGAGACCAGACCCTATATGCGGGCAAAAATGGGCCTCGGAATGAGTCTGCTTGAAAAAAAAGAGTATTCCCACGGCGCAGAAGTCCTGGAAGAGATGCTGAAACTAAATCCCAATGACAATCAAGGGGTAAGAAGTCCCCTGGTAATTGCTTATTTTATGGAAAAAGACTATTCCAAGGCGAAAGCCCTTTTAGACAGGTATGATGAGGACTTTCTAAGCGATTGGTCTTACAATAAAGCCCTACAGGTTTTTTGTGATGAGGGGGAGACCCAAGAGGCCAAGCGCAGATTGAAAAACGCCATCAAAAAAAATCCACACGTACCGAAATATCTTCTGGGCGAAAAAAGACTTCCCGATACCCCGCCGGAGGCCTACTCCTTAGGCGGCGAGGAAGAAGCGATTATCTATGCGATCTATGGAAAAAAAGCGTGGCTCAAAACTCCGGGCGCCGTAGCCTGGCTGCATAAAAACATCAAAAAATAGTATCTTTTTCTTTCTTCCATTTTTAGTTTTCTTTTGAACCGTTTCAAGTACGGAAGTATTCGAGTTGATAGTTTTTGAGTTAGCATACGAATATAATAATTGCATAATGTTATCATATATGATAACGTGTAATTAATAAGAATATTAGTTTGTCACAGAAGGCGATGGATTGTCCTACGAAGTGGAATTCTACCAAAGAGAAAACGGAGAGATACCTATCCAAGAATTTTTAGAATCCTTACCTCCTAAATTACGAGCGAAAACGTTTCGGGAAATTGAATTGCTTAAAGATCATGGACCGGATCTCAGAGAACCTCATACTAAGCCGATTAAAGGGAAAGATAATAATGGGATATTTGAATTAAGGGTGAAATTTTCAACCAATATATCCAGATTGTTTTACTTTTCTTATTACGAAAATACTTTTGTTTTGCTTCATGGTTTTGTGAAGAAGACTAACAAAACACCTAAACGGGAAATTGAAAAGGCAAAAAAATATAAAGAGGATTATGAAAGAAGGTGTAAAGATGAGTAAGAAAAATATGAAAACGACAAAAGCAGGGGTAAAACTTGATGACGTAAAAGCTAAGCTTTTGGAAGACCCGGAGTTTAAAGACGAGTACAATAAACTGAAACCAAGATATGATATTATTTCGCAAATTATTGAAGTAAGAAAAAGCATGAAAATGACTCAAGAAGAGTTAGCAAAAAGAGCAGGGACCCGGAAGTCTAACATATCGAGACTAGAAAGTGGGGACTATAATCCTTCTCTGGATTTTTTAATAAAAATTGCAAACAGTTTGGGGAAAGACGTTCATATTGATATCCGCTAAAAAACCGCCTCAAAGCATCGGTATTTCCGATCTTTCAGGCGGTTATCTTTTTCTACGTTTCTTTTCTGTTTTCCCTTGCACCGGTCCAAGTACGGTTTTTTCTATAGCAAGTAGTATATTCATCTTTGTGTCTATGTTGTTTGTATTTTTATCCGATGTAGCTGCCATAGCTGTAGAAATCCTTTGTTTTTTCGATGTCCCGTTCAACTTCCTGTAGTAAAATGGATTTTTCAATCTTGGACTTGGCACTTTTAAAGATGATGGTTAGTTTGTTTGATTTTTCTTCAGGAATACTGAGTTCAAAAGAATCGTTGTTTAGTTTGATTGATCTTTCCAATTTGTTTCCTCCTTTTAAGCTTTCAAGTTTTTCGTTTGTCATTTCGTATCCGCTTCCCATGGCTAAAATGTTTTCCACTGTGATCCGCTCCTTTTCATTTATATTTTGGTAATTATTTTTCTTGGAATGTTTCTTAATCTCTAAGTACATTATAGGATGAATCTCGAATAGTGGTAACGGTCTGAAGGCTATTTTTCAGTCCATCTGTAGGGAGATTGTTTTTCCGTCTTGAGATGTAGAAAAAAATTATGAAATAAAGGGATATTTAAAGAATAAAGGGAAAATAGATAATATGAGGAGTTTTATCGGGTAAAAATTCAATAAGGAGGGATAAAATGGGGTGATAATATAGAAGATGACGCACCCCGCTCCGATTTCATTTGTGGGAACCGGTGAAAACCTCAACCTTGCCATTGACAATGGTTTGGAAAGAGCAGCCTCAGTCCTTGGATTATCCGTTCCGGAGGTCAAAAACAGGACGACAATCAATGGCGGCTTGGAAATTGGACGCTATCCCGGGACAGCAACCGTAACCTTCCTGACCCCTGTAAAGGTTCTTGAAAAGGCACTAAATAACCGTCTCAAGGCATCGGTATTTCCGATCCTTCAGGCGGTTATCTTTTTTTACACTTCTTTTATGAAAATGAAATTACGAAGATAAGTCGCGAAAAAAAGACATTATTGAGAAAAATTTCCTAAAAAAAGAGGATTTCTCTGTAGGGATCAAGAATTAGTTAATTAGAGAAATTCGGTTATATTTGCCAGAGACCCTGCGTGAATACACCGGTAAAGCGTTTTACGATTTTGAGCAAGATTATGCAACCTATGACTACAGGAGGGGAAAAATATGTTTTTAATAATAATTTCACTAATCACAGGTACTATCGGTATTATGTTAGGCAGTGCCCTGGGGCTGGAAACAGTCGTTGGGGTATTCGGCTTTTTATGTCCTATGGTTTTTCTCTTTGAGAAGATGTATGTAAGAGTAGAAGAAAGGGATGCAGTCAGTGATAAAGCAGAGTAGGAAGACACTAAGGAAAGGGGTTTTGCCGTTTTATGTTATTGGAACTTATGGTCCTGCTTGTACCGGGAGGGGTAATCCTTCTGTATGACGGCTGGAGAAAACGACGCAAAAAAGAATATTTTGTCCATAATCCCGTTAGCTCATGGCTTTTGGGGCTGCTACCTTTTTATCCCCTATATTTTCAGTTGGACAGTCTCTTAGAATCTGGCTTAAACGGTTCGGAAATTTTACTCCTATTGGGATTCCTCGTTGTGATTCTTGGGGCAATCATTTATAAGACATATTATGAAATCACACACCGGAAGATCAATATTCATAACATGGATAAGGGCCAGGTAATAAAGCTTTTGGAGAAGCCGATGACAAAGCACAGGATTTCCTTTGAAAAAGATTCGGAGCCAAGCGGGAAAGTAAAGTATACCTTTGAAGATACCAAAGGAAAGATCACCTTGGAGCCCCATCTTTCCGGGGGCAATCATCAGGTACTGACCCTGGCAAAAATCAGTGAAATCCCAATGGGGCACGAACTTATGGAAGATATAAAGGAAGGGGTCATGGAAGTGGACCGGACCTTCTCAAAAACCCTGGGAGTGGCTGAAATGGTAACGGGGATTGCACTCTTAAGTTTGGCCCTGTATTTGGTTTAGAATGAAAAGGAAAAAGAACTGTCTCGTTTGAGAAAAAAGAGGAGGCACTGAACATGAAAAAGGAAGTTTCTAAAAGAACCATTACTGCCTTGTCCTATCTTTCCTTCATCATAGGGATAGTAGGCTGTATCAGCATCGGTTATATCACAGTATATGCAACGATCCCGTTGACTGCAGGATTGATTATCGGCTTGATTGAACACCGGTTGACTATAAAATATGGAACCAAGGCCATGCAGATGCAGCTGCGACCGGGGATCATCATTTCGATGCTCGGTTTGGCCGTTGTCGCGGGCTACTGGTTGCTAATTTCCATCGATTTGGACCAGCTTCAATAAATATCCGGAGTCGATCAAGTACAGAGGACAGCGGGACGGAGTGATTGTCCGCCTCATAATTGAGATTCGCTAAAAGCCGCCTCAAGTCATCGGTATTTCCGATCCTTTAGGCGGTTATCTTTTTATGATTCTCTTTGCAGTTTTCCCTTGCACCGGTCCAAGTACGGTTTTTTCTGTAGCAAGTAATATACTCATCTTTGCCTCTTTGTTGTTTATCCCCTTATCCAATGTAGCTGCCATAGCTGTAAAATTCCTTTGCTTTTTCCAGGTCCTGCTCAACTTCTTGAAGTAAAATCGCCTTTTCAATTTTGGATTTGGCACTTTTAAAGATGATGGTTAATTTGTTTGATTTTTCTTGGGGAATACTGAGTTCAAAAGAATCGTTGTTTAGTTTGATTGATCGTTCCAATTTGTTTCCTCCTCTTAAGCTATCTAGTTTATCATTTGCCATTTCGCATCCGCTTCCCATTGCTAAAATGTTTTCCATTGTGATCCGCTCCTTTTTTTATATTTGGTTGATTGTTTTTTTAGTGTTTCTTCTCTTTGTTCTTATCTTTAAATATATTATAGAATGAATCCCGGCTAGTGATAACGGTATGAAGGCTATTTCTCCATGCGTCTTGAGGGTGTTTATTCCTCCGCCCAAGGGTGGAGATCACATACAAGGATGTTTTATTTGAAATAATTATCCATAAAAAAGGGTTTTCATACTTACTTGTAGAATTAAGTTAAAGAGAAAAGGCTTAGGGAATAATCAATTATAGGGAACATCATTGGTATATGAAATTGCTGGGACACATATAGAGGAATTGAAAGAAGAATTGAGTTGAAAGGACTGATGACAATGTTCATATATCCACATAAAGCGGTTTTTGGTTGGGATGGAGTAGATGTAAAAAAATTTCAACAGGACCATCGCCATGCTTGGAATCAGACAGTAAAGGATAAGAAATTGATTGACGAGACACTGCTTGTAGTTGAACTGTTTGAATTAGTAGAAGTAGCGGAAACCGGTTCAGGAACGTCGTAAACACGGATACCTTATTCCTAATCCAATGGCAGCTTCTAAGTATGATGTAAGAAAAAAACATAATATCGAAAGAATCAATGAAATAAGAACCAAAAAGGAGATAACCAATGGACAAAGTGAAGTTCAAAGAACGATGTATGGGATATATGAACAAACTATGTATTGACATAACAGAACGATGTGTCGGTAGTGAAGGCAACAGACAGGCAAGTCTTTTTTTCAAGGAACGATTGAAGTCTTTAGGCTGGCAAACAATATCCCAAGAATTTAGTGCAATGGACTGGAAAAATGATGGAGCAGTTTTGCAAATTAATAAGCAAGATTTTAGGGTGCAAGTGAGTCCCTACTCCCTAGGTTTTCAAGGGGCAGCCCAATTGGAAAGTGCATCAACCATAGCAGAATTAGAAAATGGAGATTTTAAGGGAAAAATTCTTCTGCTCCATGGAGAACTTGTAAAAGAGCAGCTTATGCCCAAAAACTTTGTTTTTTACAATCCTGAAGAACACCAAAAAATAGTAACTGCTTTAGAACAATCCGGGGCTTTGGCATTGATTTGTGCCACCGAAAGAAATGCGTCCCTTGCAGGGGGCGTTTATCCCTTTCCCCTTATTGAAGATGGGGATTTTGATATTCCCTCGGTATATATGACAGAAGAAGACGGTGAAAAGATCCTTAAGCTTATTGGAAAAACCGCCACCCTAAAAATCTCCGCTGAAAGAATACCAAGCAAGGGATACAATGTTGTTGGCAAAATTGGTGGGGAAGAGGGAAAAAGAATTGTCGTTACAGCCCACATCGATGCTAAAAAGGGAACCCCCGGCGCAACCGATAATGCTACCGGGATAACGGTTTTACTAATCCTTGCAGAATTGTTGCAGGACTACAAAGGCAGCAGACAAATAGAATTGGTTGCATTCAATGGGGAAGATGATTATGCTGTTCCCGGACAAATGAAATATATCACGGAAAACAAGGGGAAATTTGAAAACATTTTGCTCAACGTTAATATTGACGGAGCCGCCTATAAAAAAGGAAAAACGACCTTTTCTTTTTTCGATTTACCAAAAGATATAAAAAAAGCGTCATCGAGTAGTATGAAGGGATATCCTGATGTGAAAGAAGGGGTGCAATGGCCACAGGGTGATCATAGTATCTTTTTGCAATATGGGGTGCCGGCAATTGCTGTTTCCTCTGAATGGTTTATAGAAAGTGACGAAGGCCAGGATATTACCCATACAGAAAAAGATAATATGGAAATAGTAGATATTGATAAGGTCATTGAAATTGCAGAAATACTAAACAAACTAATTAAGGCCATAGAAAAGATGCAATGAAAAAGACAAAAAATATCGGTTCTGTGTAAATACAAGAAATCTACCTTCCGTTACAATGATATTGTTAACTAAATATCAAAGATTAGGGAGGATGATGGAAAGATGATAAGAAAAAACGGAATCGTGTTTTTGTTCATTATGATGCTGCTACTTACCGCTGTGGTGGGATGCGGAACGGAAGAAGGGGGAACGGAGGAATCCCAGGAACCGGCAGTGGAGAGCACGGACTTGAAAGATGGGACCTACCAGGGTCGTGCCCAGGGTCATAACAGTGAAATTGCAGTAGAGGTGGCCATTGAAGAGGGAAAAATTGCAAGCATCGAGATAATAGAGCATGAAGAGACGCCGGTGTTGGTGGATCCGGTGTTCGAGGATGTAAAAGAATTAATGGAAAGCCATAACAGTATCAACATTGATACGGTTTCCGGAGCAACCATCAGCAGTATCGGATTCAGAAACGCTGTAAAGGAAGCGATGGTAGAAGCCGGTGCAACCGAGGAGATGCTGGACCAAGGGAAAAAAATCAGTTTGGACCATGGGGTGGCTTTGGAAGAGAAGGACTATGAAGTAGTGGTTGTGGGAGCCGGTGGTGCAGGATTGATTGCTGCCATTGAAGCAAAGAGCCAGGGGGCCGAAGTAGCCATTGTGGAAAAGAACCCCTTTGTCGGCGGTAACACTTTGGTTTCCGGCGGAGAGTTCAATGCCCCCAACAGCTGGGTTCAGGAAAAGATGGATGTGGAAGACAGTGTGGAGCAATATATGGAAGATACCCTGGCCGGAGGGGATTATGAAGCCGATGAAGAGCTGGTACGGATTATGGCGGAAAGTATCACGGAAGACGGGGAATGGTTACGGGACTACGTAGAGGTAGAGTTCATTGAAGATTATTTAATGCACTTTGGGGGTCATGCAGTACCGCGAGCCATTTATCCCATCGGCGGATCCGGGATTGAGCTGATTCAAAAGTTGCAGGCGAAAGTACATGCAATGGATATTCCCGTATATTTGGAAACCGAAGCAAAATCCCTTATTCTCGATGAAGATGACCGGGTAGTGGGCCTACGGGCAGAAAACCCTAAAGGGGAGAACGTTCACTTTAACGGAAAGCAAGGTGTGATTTTAACCACCGGTGGTTTCGGTGCGAATATCGAAATGGTACAGGAGTATAATCCGGTGATTGACGAACGGTATAAATCCACGAACCAGAACAGTGCCACGGGTGACGGGCTACGGATGGCCCAGGATATCGGAGCCGATGTGACAGGAATGGAATATGTTCAAACCTATCCTACCTGCAACCCTAATACAGGGCATTTATCCTATGTAGCCGATACCCGATTTGACGGAGCCATTTTGGTGAACTTGGAAGGGAAACGTTTTGTGGAAGAGTTGGACCGTCGGGATGTGATTTCCGAAGGGATTTTAGATCAGACGGGAGAAGCGGCTTATCTGATGTGGGATACGAGCATTAAGGAAAACAGCAATATGGAAACATACATGACGGAATTTGAGGCCTTGGAGAAGGATGATCTGATTGTGAAGGCCGACACCATCGAAGAAGCGGCAGGATTCTTCGGAATTGATGAAAGCACACTGAAAGATACCGTGGAAAGATACAATCAGTTTGCAGCTGAGGGTGAAGATGAAGATTTTCAACGGCGGGGAGCCTTAACTGCTTTGGAGGAAGGCCCCTACTATATTCAAAAAGTAGTGCCGGCGGTGCATCATACCATGGGCGGATTGAAAATCAATAAAAACACCCAGGTCCTTTCCACCGAGGGGACCATCATCGAAGGTCTTTATGCCGCCGGAGAAGTGACCGGAGGCATTCATGGGAAAAACCGTTTGGGAGGCAATGCCATCTCCGACCTGATCGTCTTCGGAAGACGGGCAGGAGAGAATGCAACGAGATAACTAACCATAATTTAGCAACGAAAAAACAGCACTTCCCATGAGAGCGGAGTGCTGTTTTTTTGAGGGTGCGTTAAATTATAAACAATTAATCTTTTGTTTTGTCTTCAAATGGTTTACACTGGGAAGGGAAGTTATGATTATGAGGAAAAAAGAAAGACAAAATACAGTAGAAAAAGAAAGTGAACGTGATTGCAATGCTTCGATCCTTTAAATGGAGAATAATGCTTTACTTTGGGGTGGCCACCACGGTGATTTTCGCCGTCGGCTTGGTAATGATCCAGTGGCAGATAACCAATACCAATATTCCCTTAACGGAAAAAGCCAATCAGCAGGTCATTTCCGCAAAAGCCGATGAACTGGGAGGATGGATTCAAAAGCGGGTATCGGAGCTTCGGATCATAACCGAGGTGCCGGAGATCACCGAGATGGACCGGGGAAGGTTTCAGGATTTTTTAAGGGAAATGGACCAAAGCCATAAAAAGGACTATGAGTCCTTTGCCCTGGTGGATACCGAGGGAAAAGCCTGGGTGACCAATGATACCTTCATTGATGTATCCGACCGTCCTTACTTTGAAGAAATAAAAAAGCCCGAAAAAGACTACGCCATTAGTGATCCCATTCTTTCTCATTCCAATCAGGAGCCGATCATCGTGATCATCCATAAAATCTACCGGGACCAAGAGGTGGTAGGCTATGTCAACGGTGCCATATATCTGGAGAATTTTTCCCGTATTGCAAAGGAAATCACCATGTATGACGGCAATGCATGGCTGGTGGACTCAAAGGGACAACTGTTCAGTCCTGAGGCAAAGCCCTATGATGGAGGGGCAAAATCCCCGTATTTATCCCCGGAGGGCAGGGAGATTATTCACGCCTCTATTCCCAACACCCGGGGATGGTCCCTGGGCATTGATTTTTCCACGGATCTGATGCGAGCCGATACCAACCGCCTACTGTATCTGGTTTTTCTTCTGGGCGGGGTAATGATTGTAATGCTTTTCGTAGTATCCTGGGTGTTGGCCAAATCCATCACTGATCCTATCCGTCGGTTACAAAATCAAATGGCCTTGGTGCAGCAGGGCAACTTCGATGTCTTTTGTGATCTGAAAAGAAAGGATGAAATCGGCCTGTTGGGAAAGCGCTTTAATCAGATGATTGCCGAGATCAAACGGCTCAGTCAGCTCTTTAGAAAGGAGCAAAAGGAGAAACGGCAGGCGGAGTTAGGAATTCTTCATGCACAAATACAACCCCATTTTCTTTACAATACCCTGGATGCCATCCGATGGTCGATTATTGAAAACGAAAAGAATCAATCGGTGGAGCTATTGGAGGTCTTGAGCACATATTACCGGATCGGATTGAATCATGGAGAAGAGTGGGTATCCCTGGAAAAAGAGCTGGACCATATTGAAGCCTATTTACGACTGATACAGGCGCGCTATGAAGACCGCTTAGATTATCGTCTGCGTTACGATGAGGAGTTGTTGAATTGCAAGGTGTTAAAGCTTACACTGCAACCCCTGGTGGAAAATGCTGTCCTCCACGGATTTAAACAAAGAAAGGATCAGTCCTTTACCATAGTGGTTCATATTTTTAAAGAGGGTGGGGAGTTGATTATGAGCATCGAAGATACCGGCCCGTGGATTTCGGAAAACAACCTGGAAAAGATCAAAAACAATCTCTCCGGAAAAAGAAGAATGGACGAGGAAAAAGGTTTTGGGCTCTACAGTACCAATCGAAGAGTTCAATTGACCTTTGGAGAAGACTACGGCTTGTCCTTTCGTCGTAAAAGGGACAAGACCATTGTGGAAGTTCGCCATCCCTGTATAACAGAGGAAACGGAAACAGAGCCGCTTAAAAAGAGGTGAGGAAAAGATGTGGAAAGTAGGGATCGTCGATGATGAACCGAAGATTCGAAGGGGTTTTAAAAAGTGGGTAAAAGAGCACAAGGATTTTCAGTGCGTTTTTGAAGCGCTAAATGCAACGGAGGCCTTGGAGAAAAACAAACAGGAAAAGGCGGATCTATTCCTGTTGGACATTCAGATGGAAGGGTTGACGGGACTTTCCCTGGGAAAGATCATCAAAAAAGAGCATCCCGAAGCCCTGGTTGTGTATATTACCGGTTACGATTACTTTGAATATGCCCATGAAGCCATTAAGCTTCAGGCCTTCGATTTTTTACTGAAGCCGGTGCCGGAAAGTGATTTTAACAATCTTTTGGATCGGGTAAGAAAATACCTGGAAAAACAATATCCGAAGCGAAAAGCAAAGAAAAATATCCCGGGGGATCAACCTTTGGAAAAAACCTTCGGAGGCTGCTCTAAGATTGTACGCCAGGTACAAGAACATATAGAAAGGGATTATGGCAACACGGATCTTTCTTTGGAAAAGGTAGCGGCAACCTTTACTATACACAAAGACTATTTATCGAAGCTTATGAAAGAAGAACTGGGCTCCGGATTTGTCGAGTATTTAACCGAGATTCGGATCCAACGGGCCAAGGAGTTGCTACGGCAGGATACCACCAATATCAGGATGTATGAGGTCGCGGAAAAAGCAGGGTATAAAAGTCAGCATTATTTCAGTCGGATATTTAAAACGCAAACCGGCTATACCCCCCTTGAATATCGTAATAAATACTAGTTTCTTCCATCAATTAAACAACTTATAAAAACCTGAAAAAATCAAAGTGATAAGGAGCGTTCTTATGAATGTATATGATGAATTGGCGGAAAAGCTAAATAGGATATTAGAAAAAGAACAGCTCATGGAAGAGGACATCGTGATCAACGCCAAAACCCTCACGGCGAAGGAAGACATCGGCCAGTCCTTCACCAGTTATCCCACGTCCTATAAAGGGACCTTGTTTACGGTAAGAGTACTGGATTTGGGTGAACAAAATATCGGAAAACCCGTGATCTTTTATGGAACCACCATAGCCGGCGCCGCAACCTTATTAAACTTAGAGAGAGCCTGCTTCTTTCCCGGTTAGCTCCTAGGATAGCGGGTAGGATTTATTGTGCTTTTTATAATGGAAATTTAATAAACAACCGCCACAAGGCATGGCATACCCATCCTTCAGGCGGTTGTTTGTTCTTTAGGAAGTATGTTTTTCATATTGGGAGAGCAAGTGAAAAATACGAGGCAGAGGATTAATACAGGAACTCCACATCATAGCCAAGTTCGGTCAACTGATCCACAATACTGTTTTCACCGGCTAAATGCAGGGATCCCACCGCGATGAAATAGGTATCGTCGCTGTCACTTTGTAAAATATCATCAATTTTCTCGGTCATGGCAGTGTCCCGCTCATCCAACATGGCTAACTGAAAGTCCTTAAGGGAATCGGTTTCGGCGTTTTCCAACTGTTCGTCCCGTAGTTGCCCAAAGCCTTCTTTATCCCCCTGTTTCCAGTGATCGATAAGCTCGTTTAGATCCTCTTCCATATGTTCCAGTTCTTCTAAGGTCTGTTCTAAGTAGATCTTTTGGGATTCATCGGATAGCTCAAGATAGGGCTCCATCTGATTGGACACAGTTTCCAGACTAAAGATCTCCATGTCAGCGTCCGCTTCTTCAATAAGATGGGCTTCAACGCCGTATTCCGGAGAAAGACTTGACTGCTCAATCCCGATTTCCGATAAGATCAACGTGGCATACCAAGGGTTGAACTGATCTAAGATTTCTCCCTCCACGCCCACGGCCGCAGTTTCTTCCACTACACGATCAAAGGTTTCTTCGGGGATGATATCCGTCATTCGGCTTCCGTCCTGATACATCCCGTACTCCACCATGGTTTCACCGATTTCCATTTCACTCATTTCCGACATGTCAATCTCCAGTCCTAATAGGGTGGATTCCTGAAAAGCATCCTGTACATTGTCATGCAGGGGATAGAGATCTTCCTCTCCCACATGGACGGTACCGAATAAATAAACCTGATTTTCCCCTCCTTCCACTTGGTACAATAATCCTTTCGACCCTTCCTCGGGACCATCGGATCCACAAGATGTGAATAGCAGTACCGTGGACAGTAACAATAGGGCCAAAAGGAATAAATCTTTCCGCGGCGTACCGGCGGGTTTCAAAAAGTTTTTCATACTAGACTACCTCCCGGATTAAAATTTATGATCTTCAACAATGGTGATCATAGGTCGTACATTACAAAAGACAGTAGGTATTTTACACTGGTGGAGGCAGTTTTACAAGGGCTCTGTTAAAGAAAAGTCAATTTAACTGGCTGCAAGGGATCTACGCTTTTATCGGAGGGATTGTACTAGCCCTGCTTTATGAATATACCAAATCCCTGTGGGCACCGATCTTGATGCATATAGGTTGGAACGCCACGTCCCTGTTTATTCCACAGATCAACTCCAATTTCCTGTTGGTGGCTGTGCTGATTCTCTCCCTGGCCATGCTGGTCGGCCTGTTTAATAAAGTTAAGGGAGGTCAACGGGTGTTCTCATCAGAGGTGATCCGATGAAAACCATCTTTGCAATAGAATTTGAAGGCGATGGGTATTTGTTACACAAGTGGTGATAAAGCGGCCTTCACGTTGATAAAAATGGATTACGGATTGAAAACAAGGGGAATTGTCACTTAAGACAATTCCCCTTGTTATATCCTTAGGATCTTATAAAAGAATCTTATAAATCTTTATGGCAGAACCACCAGTCAAGGCAGGTGCATTCTCCGTCTTCCGCCTGTTTCTTTCGTTTTTCCACTTCTGCCTCCGTTGCGGCGGGAGGTACGATTACCTGATCTTTAAACTGTTCGTTATTCGGCCAGTTCTCCGGCATAGCCACTCCGTTATTATCGGAAGTTTGAAGGGCTTTTACCACACGAAGCACTTCATCCATGCTTCTTCCGATTTCCTGGGGATAATACATCATCAATCGAAGTTTTCCTTGATCATCCACCACAAATACCGCCCGCACCGTATTGGTGCCTTTGCTTTGGTGGAGCATGCCCAGCTCGGTGGATACTCTGCCCAGTTCATCGGCAATGACCGGGAAGGGGATTTTCACGTCCATGTTATCGTTAATCCATTCCACCCATTTGATATGGGAGAAGACCTGGTCTACGGATAATCCGATCAGTTCTGTGTTTAAGGCTTTAAACTCTTCCGCCTTCTTAGCAAAGGCTACGAATTCCGTGGTGCAAACCGGAGTGAAATCCCCGGGATGGCTGAATAAGATGAACCATTTCCCTTTGTAATCCTGGGGAAGCTTCATGGTACCGTGGGTGGTTTTCACCGTCATTTCCGGAAAAGAATCTCCAAGTAAAGGCATTTTGTTCGTTTCTTCCATTTTATTACCTCCTAGTATTTGTGAAATTTTCCCTACACTGCAATCATACCCCGGGGATTTTCGTTAAAACAGAATCATTCTTAATAAAACATTGTTCTTTTAAATAAAAAAATGTTTTGTAATCAATTATTCAAATGATATAGGGGGATGGACACGGAGTCCTTGGACGGGGAGCGCTTCTTTAATCCGGAAAAACTTTTCCTGAAACTGTGAAAATATATTGACAATTTCCATGGGAACATGTATTCTATAGACAGAACATACGTTCAAAATTATAAGTATAGCCCCATAAAAAGGGTTACACAGGGGGAATGATCATGGGAAGAATCCGGACCGTAAAAGATCCTAAGAAAAAGGGGGTGAATTACATAGAGAACAGAACTTCCAAACCGTACCATGCCAAGGAGATCGACTTTGCTGAAATGCTCTCCCCGGAGGATGTGAAAAACAGGCTGTTCCTTGGACGGAGCAAAGTATACGAACTTCTTCGTTCGGGAAAGCTACCCTCCGTACGCATCGGCAAGCAGTACCGTGTAAGTGAAAGTGCCCTGCAAAGCTATATCGCCAAACATGTATGGGGAGATGATGACACCCGGTAGCGGAGCATAGTACAGTGAAATATTGAAAAGGTAACAGGGAGGACCCGATCCTAAAGTAGTAAGGATCGGGTCTTTTCTTTTTCATCTATCGGAAGACATTTCATATAAGGGTGAGGGATTCACCTCTCCCGGATCACTGCCGTACAGTGCGGGAAAGCTTTTAATAAAGGCTTCCCTTTCTCTTTTCTTGGAAAGATCCGTGAATTTTTCTTCTTTCACCTCCAATGCCCGGGGTTTTAACACATAGATGCGGTTCGCTTTGCCCTGACCTGCCCGCTTCTCAAATAAAAGGTCGTGGTTTACCAGCTCCTCTTTATACTTTCGGATGCTTTTGGGGCTTACCTGTAAAACCTCTGTCAGGCTTAACTCTTCCGGAGCCTTTTCCTCCTTTTTTCTCGAATCATCCATGGCCGGGGTGATTTTAAACAGTACGTATACATAACCTTCCCGGTCGAACATTCGGTTTTTCAGACTGAGGCTTAAGCGGTCGGCCAGCAGCATGTATAAAGACTTTGCTCCTAAGGAAATATGATCATAGTACCGGTGATAGTATATATCCTTCGGCGTTTTGAAAAAACGATAATCGATTTGATCCCTTACTTTGTAAAATAGATTCGGATCCTTTTTCTTCTTTTCCATTCACCATTCCCCCTAATATATTTTTGTTTTCTTCGTTGTGAAGCTATTATAATCGATTTATCTAAGATTTCCCATAGCTTTACATGCAAAAAGGACGAAACAACACGAATCAACACGAATCAATACCAATCAACACCAATCAACACCAATCAACACAAAACAACAGGAAATAACACTTCCCCCGTTAGGGTTTTATCCGGTCAGCTTTCCCATGATCGGGCTGTGGTTGTATAGCGCTCTTATTTTTCCTTCGGTATCTTTCAATCCCTCTCGTTAAAATCCGTCTCGTTAAGATCAGTATCATTAGGGGTGAATTTCTAGCCTAGCGGAAGGAACCTTTTGTGAGAACCGAAGGAAAAAAAGGTGCTATCAGAAAGGAAGTTTTGAATCCTTGGAGGGAAGTTTTTATCCATCTGGGGATAAATCCGAAGACAACTGTGGACAAACTGTGGATAAATCGAGATACTTTGTGGATGAAATGTGGATAATTGTGAAAAGGGTTATAATCCAAGGACGGATCAGGACTTTCGATCCTACCCGGTGTTGTTTGGTGTTATTTGATGTTGTTTTGTGCTATTTGGTGTTATTTCGTATTATTTGGTGTTATTTACTGTTGTTTGATGTTGTTTCGTCCGTTTATTTCCAATGGGTATAGACATTTATTATTTTTCGGGTATAATATACCTACATCGAACAGAAGTTCAAAATTTGAGGAGGGATTCGTAATGGAGGTCTTATCGAAAAAGGAATTTTTACGTCGGTACCTTCGGGACCGAAGAAAACGAAAGGAAGCGGAGCAGCGAAGGAAAGAGGAGGTGATCTACGGATACTATGCCCAGCGTTATCGAAGACCAATCCTGGATATGGAAGAGGAGGAGGAGGTGATCTGAAAAAAGACCGGTGAAAGGAGGGGATCTGGAAAAACCATAAACCTTAGGAAAGAAGAGAACCGTAGAAAGACAAGAAAAGGAAAGAGCAAGTAAAACGTAAAACAGTAAAGCCAACTGAAAAACGAAACCCAAAAAGGAGGAATATATGAAAAAAATACGTATCGTGATTGACCCCGGCCATGGGGGAGAAGACCGATGGAACCGAGGCCCCACCACCTATATTGAAGCCGACGGGGTACTTGCCATCTCTAAGTACTTACAGGAGGCCCTGGAGAAAACCGGACATTTCGAAGTGAAACTCACCCGGGAAAAGGACGAAAGCCTGACCCTGAAACAGCGGGCCCAGATTGCAAGGGACTTTCAAGCGGACCTGTTCATCAGCGAACATACCAATGCCTTTAACGGCACGGCCAGAGGGACGGAAGTGTATTATTCGGTGAAACGGCCGAAGGACCGGGGATTGGCAGGAAGAATGTCCCGGGTCATTGCCAACCATTTCGAAACCCATAACCGGGGGTCGAAAACCCGGCTGAACACCCAGCGGGATGACTTTTACGGCATCCTGTACTACGGAGCCTTGTATAACATCCCGTCGATTTTACTGATCGAAAGCCTTTTCCATGACAATGTTCGAGAAGAGCGGATCTTGCTCGGGGATCATAACCTAGAAAGCCTGGCCCAAGTCCAGTGCGAGATGATCATGGACCACTACGGCTTCACCAGCGGGGAGGACCGGGAGGAAGGGGAAGAAAGTTCCGGGAAAGAATCCCGGGAGAAGTTATACCGGGTGCAGGTGGGGGCCTTTCGGGAAAAGGGAAATGCCCTGCGAATGATCGAGTCCCTAGAGGAGGACGGGTATCCCACCTATCTGGTGCTGCCCTAGGAAGGGGAAAATAAAGAGAGAAAGGAGAAGGTTATGCCGAAATCCCAACTAATTGCGAAAATTAAGCGAATGGATGTGACCAATAAAATACAGCGAAAGCACTGGAAGCAGATGATCGGAATCAGCCTGGGGGACATTGCCCTGAACGACGAGAACCTGCTGGCTATTCGAAAGTTTCGCCCCAATGAGGAGGTGCTGGTGACCATCACCCCGATGCAGCAGGACATGGCCGAGGAGCTGGAACGGATTAAAAGAGTCCATCCCGTAGAGGGAATCCTTCCGGAAACGGAAGGGCTGTCGGACCTGCCGGCGAATCCTTTGGATTTGTTAACCGAAGAGGAGGAAGAGGGGGAGGAGGGACAGGAACTTTTAGAGATTACCGTCTTAGAAGAGGGGGAAGAAGACACCCTTGACCCTGGAGAGGAGGTGAGTAAGACCTTTGAGTTTTAAGCGTTAAAGTAACAGCAACAGCAATAGTACCGGCAAAATTTCCGGGATCGGAAACCGGTAGCGTACATGCTAAGAGGCTTAAGGAAAGAACAGATAGATGGTAAGCCGGAGAGGAGGTGAAAAATATGGACCGAAAAAGAATGCGACTGCAGGTGGTTACGGGGATGGATCCCGACGGGAATGAAATCCTTCGCTCGAGAACCATCAGCAACCTGAAGCTCGAAGCCCAGGACCAGAACATCGACATCGTGGCCAGTGCCCTGGGAAGCCTGATTGCCACACCCATTAAGAAGGTAATCCGGATCGAGGAAGTGGTACTGTAAGCGGGTATCCTGTAAGAAAAGGGTTATCGGAAACAGAGATGCACAGGGGAAAAATCTAACAGAAAGGAGGGAATTGAATGCCAAGACTTGAAATGAACTTTATCAACTCGGAAGGAAGCCGTACCAGACTTTCCATGAACGATGCACGGGAAGATTTGACGGGAAACGAAGTGAAAAACGCCATGGAAACCATCATCGACCAGGACGTCTTTGATTTTACCCAGGCCCAGTCTGCACGACTGGTTCGTACAACCTACGAGGATATTGACTTACCCGTGGAATAGGGTGGATAAAGGGGATTTAAGGGGCGGACATTTCTTGTTCGTCCCTTTTTTCGACCCTACATCCGTCCTGAGCAAAGGAGGGGATGTCCTCTGAACGTAGAACTACTGATCATGGCCGTAATCGGAGCCATGATTGGAGAAGGGGCGAGAAAAGATTCGAGCCTCTTAGAGATGCAGGTAATCATCAACATCGCCGCTTCCGCCTTTTTAGCCTATTTGGCCGCTTTTGGCCTCATGAGCCTGGGGTCCGTCCACGACGGGATACTAATATCCCTTTCGGGACTCCTGGGTTACCTCGGAGATCAGTACTCCAAAGGATGGCTTCTTAAAGCCTTAAAGCGTTATGATAATGGAGAGATTAGGATTTCTGAGAAGGAAGCTTTGAAAGAGAAGAAGGAAGCGCTGGAAGAAAGTGAACGAAAGTAGAGCCAAAAATCAAGCAAGACAAAACAAGGCAAAGCACAGCACAGGGACTCATCGGGATATCCACAACAGATGAGACCCTGTGCTTTTTTTAGCCATCATAATGCATGAGCACGAGGGCATCGTTTTGCCTTTATTATTCCCGGTCAAAACATTCGACTTTGTTCGACATGTTTAGTATAATAACAGTTGTTCGAGCAAAATGCTTGTTTTCCTATCATGATTGGCGACCGGATCGATAGGTATTTTACAGAAAGCGAGGTTGAATATATGCACAAGAAAAAAATACAACCATTTTTTGATTTTAACCGTTTACTTAGGTTTGCTTCTTTTCTAGCGCTTTTATTGATTTCCATCAACCTAACAGGCTGCTCTACAGGCAATGATATCAACCGGGAAGAGGATACGGGAAAGGAAGAAACGGTTCAAGAGAAAACTGTCAACATAGCTTATGTGGATTGGGATTCAGAGGTGGCAAGTACATACGTTGTGAAAACCATCATTGAAAAAGAACTTGGTTACGACTGTGAGGTCCTTTCCGTCCCCCTTACTTCGTTGTTGGAATCCATCGCCGCAGGCGATCAGGATGCTACAGTCTCTTCCTGGCTTCCCTCTTTACATAAAAAACATCTGGAAGCCCATGAAGATAGGGTGGAAATCCTAGGCCCTAATTTTGAGGGGACTTTCGTTGGATTAGCTACCCCCGGTTATGTTACCATAGAGTCTATGGACGATCTGATTCATTATAAAGAAGAATTTGGGGAAAAAATAATAGGGATCGAACCGGATGCCGGTATTATGGAGAAAACGAAAGAAGTTTTCGATGAATACAACCTTCATGATCATATTACCCTGGTTTCCGGTAGTGAGTCGACCATGACAAAAACCCTTGAAACCGCCATCGAAGAACAAAAGCCTATCATTGTAACGGCTTGGACACCCCATTGGAAATTCGAAAAATGGGATCTGAAATATCTTGAGGACCCGAAAAATGTCTTTGGAGAAGAAGAGCATATTGCCACGGTTGTACGAGAAAATTTGCACCAGGATATGCCGGAGGTGTATGATTTTTTAGATCATTTTTATTGGCGAAAGAAGGACATCCAAAGAGTGATGTTATTGATCGAAGAGGAAAACAAAACACCGAGGGAAGCTGCTGAAATTTGGGTAGAGGAGAATAAAGATCTTGTGGATGAATGGATAAGCCCTTAGTGATCACAAAATTTAAAGGAGCACACAACTTTTATGTCTATTAAGCGTGCAATGAAAAATAAATATATTGTAAAAAAACTTCATAATCATTCAAACCCCTGGTTTATTATATCCGTTGCCGTTACGGTTTTATTGATCGTAACACTGATTTCCCATCTGATCTATTCCTATACGACGATCAAAAATTTTGAACATAATAAATTGGCCGTGGAAAGAGCATCCGGGGAGCTTACCCTCTATGCAAATCAACTGGAAATGTCCACGCGCATAGCCGCTGCCACCGGTGATTTAAGTTGGGAAAAAGACTATGATGAGCATTTACCGAAAGTAAATGAAACCCTTTATAATATTGATGAAATGCTTGATTTAGATGAAGTTGGTCAAAAACAAGAAAAAATAAGCAGTCATTTACACGAACTGCAATCAATAGAAAACCAAGCCTTCACTCTGATCAGTCAAGGCGAAAAAGATCAAGCTTTTGAACTTTTACAGGGGTGGACCTATACGAAAAATCAACTGGAGCTGAAAACATCCATTGAAAGCTTAACGAATATTATGCATGAGCACGTACATAGTAAGATTCTCTCGGAAAGAAGCTTAAGTCTTTCTTTACTTATTTTTATCGCTTTATCCAGTATACTTTTGATGATATCCTGGTTCATTTCGATAAAGTTATGGTACGCACAGGTAAAGACACAACAAGAAAAAGAGGATCGAATAAACTATTTAATTTACCATGATGCTTTGACAGGCACTTATAACCGAAGGTTTTTTGAGGAAGAGTCTGAAAGGCTAGACAATGAAAACAACCTTCCCCTTACGTTGATCATCGGGGACGTGAATGATCTAAAGAAAGTGAATGATCGCATGGGTCATAAAAAGGGAGACGAACTTTTGATTGAACTAACTAGAATCTTAAAAGAGGCGGTAGGAAAAACAGGAATACTGGCCAGATGGGGTGGCGATGAATTCGGTATACTTTTGCCGAATACCAGCTTTATAAGTGCAAAAAAAATTGTGGATAAAATCAACGAGGGGTGCAAAAAGTCGGATTTCAAACCATGCCCCAGTATCTCTTTAGGGTATGCAATCAAATTAGATACTTCCCAAAGTATGGATAAAATTTTTACCGATGCGGAAGATGAAATGTACAGAAGAAAAATTGCCGGGAAAGAAAGTGAAGAGGATAAATGATTTTCAATGAGAGCTGATGGGCAAAACCTTTTCTATAAGCAGTGGGAGTGTCAAGCTAAGAATGACTGCTCTTAGCAACCGCCTAAAGGATGGAAAGAACCATCGCTTTAGGGGGTTTTTCTTTAGAGGAAAACATAGTTATTCGAACCCTGTTAAAGAATCGGGGATTTTCCCGGGGGCGCCCTTAGGAGGAAAATTCCCCGGCAGCTGCTTCTTTTGCGCCGAGAAAGCGGCTTCGAAACAAGCGGTAGAATACCACGGTACCCAGGAGGTAGAGAAGAATCGTAAAGATATAGGGGGTGTTATAGGTATAGCCTTCCATCAGTGCGCCGCCGAAGAAAATCCCGGCGGCCCGGGTAAGGCTGTTGATCATCGCCCGCATGGAGGCCATCAACGGCCGGTGCTTTTCCGAGACGATGTCCATGGAGATGTTTCGAATCAGGGGCTGGCCCATGTTCATCAGAGAACTTCGAAGGAAGAAGGCCACGGCCACCACCAATAATCCCTGGGGAAAACCGATGGCAATCAACAGGGGAATGCTGAGAATCTGGGTCAGCACAATGGTTTTATAGCTGCCGATCCGTTTTCCGATCATGGGCACGCTAAGGCCGCCCACCACGGTACCCAGTTGGGCGAAGCTCAGGATCAGGCCCACAATGCTGTCGGTGGTATCCAGCATATATTTTAGGTACACCCCGAAAAAGGGGACCACCAGCCCGGCTCCCAGGCCGATCAGCCCGGTGTAGAATAAATAGGATACATTCATTTTCGTGAAAAAGCCTCTAAACTCTTTGGCGCTCAAGGGTTTGGCTTTTTTTTGGGTTTTGGGCTTTAACAGGGCCAGGGGAAACAGGGCGATCAGACTCATGAGACTGATGATCAATAACGAGTAGCGAAGGGACATCACCCCGGCCCCCATATAGGTTGCGAAATAATCCGCAAGGAGACCGGTAACCAGGGATCCGGTCATAAAGGCGGCGTTTCTGGTGGCGAAGGTAAGGCTGAAGGCATGGACCCGTTCCTCTTCCCCTGCCTGGTGATACAAGAAGTGGGACTCCACCGTCAGCATTGCCGCATGGCCAAAACCGAAGACCATGGCCATGGCCATGATCAAGGTGATATCCTCCACCAAAACGATGGCGATACTGCTCAGGCCCACCGTGGCAAGACCCAGCATCAGGGTCCGCTTGTGGCCGATTTTTCCCGCGATAAAGGCGATGAAAAAGGTAAACAGGGCCACGGCAAAACGGCGTAGGGCCAGCACCGTTCCCACCAGGCTTTCCGGGTGGCCCAGTTCCACCACGTAAATGCCGAAAAACCCGTTGAAGGAGGAGGAGGTCAGCCCGTAAAGAAATACAACAATAATGAATTTTTTTATGATGGGGTTTAATTTTAGATAACTCATGGTACCATTATATATATCGGGAGTCGAAATATCAAGGGAGCGAAATAAAAAGCACCTCGGCATCCTCCTTTAAAAAAAAGGATGGAGCGAGGTGCTTTGGGGGTTTATAGAGGATTATAAAAAAGGTCGGAATCTTTGGCTACCGCTCCCATGCTTCTCCGGTCCAGGTATAGGTGCCCTCTTCCTTTCCCTGCTCTTCGTAAAAAGCTTTGAAGCCCTGGTTGGTACCCATCATGTAATCGGTTTTGGTGTGTTCATCATCATGAATGGTCACGTCATCCCCGATGGTGATGGAGGTAAGGGCACTGCCCCAGAAGGTGGCGGGCTGAATGTCGGTGATGCCGCTACCCAGGGTGACTTCCGTAAGTTCATTGTTGCCGAAGGCACCGTTTTCCATGGTGGTTACATTATCCGGTACCGTTAAGCGGTTCAGTTGATTATTATCGAAGGCCAGGTCCTTGATGTGGGTTACACCGGTGCCCAGTTCCAGCTCCTCCAATTCATTAGCTCGAAAGGCTCGGCTGTCAATGGTGGTGACACTGTCGGGAAGGGTCAGGGTTGTCAGTTGATTTTCCCGAAACGCTCTGCTGCCGATTACCTCCACACCCTCGGACAGGGTCAGCTCTTCTAATTCGTTATTAAAGAAAGCAAAGGCACCGATCTCCTGAACCCCTTCATGGATGTGTACTTCAGTAATGCCATGCTCCGATAACAGTCCGTTTTGGGGGCCGTCGTATGCAAAGTCCCGGATGATCCCTTGGCTGTTGCCGTCGTCCCAGGTAAAGTCCAGGTATTCTTCCAAGTATTCCTCGGGCTCTTCATCCATCTCGGGAAGCACCTGGGCTCCGGAACCTTCAATGAAAACATGAAGGGTGTCGTCACTTCGGTAAGACACCACTTCCCCGGCTTCGATCCCGGAATCGGAACAGCCAACGGTAAAAACCGGAAGAGAAAGCAGAACCAGAATTGCAATAATTGTTTTTTTCAGCATTGTAAAGACCTCCTAGTTGTAGTTTTGCCCGTTAAAATATAAACAAGGCAACTGTTAGATTTTAACATGAATTCCGTCAGTTGTGAATATGATTTTAAAGTACGGTTAATCTTTAGCAAGCAAATCCAAAAAAGAGCGCCACTGATGGGGATTATTGAGAAAAATTCCCGTAAAAAAAGGGTTTCGAGACCAACATCGAGAATAAGTACTAGAGAAGGTCCACGGTCTGAAAACTTATCGGTTGTCGGGCCAAGGAAAAAGGGAGGCGTTTCATGAGTGAGAATAAAAAGTTATTGAAATACACCGGGATCCTGTTTTTGCTGGTTCTGTTAACCTATCCCATGCCTTATCATTCCAAATCGATTATTGAGTACTTCATACGGCCCATAGGAACCAACGGCGGCAGGCTCTATGTTTCCGGCCTGGTACCCCTGGCCCTTTTTGTGATTGCAATAAGGGGACTGTTTAAGCTGGAGCGTTTTCAGGATAGAAGTAAAATCCTGATTTTCATCGCTGTAATCCTGATTGTGATTCCCATCATGCAGTGGACGGTGGATGTGGGAAGGACCACCTTTCATCGGGTCAGCGGTCATCAGCTGCAGGCAGTGGATTTTGTGGAAGGAGACATATCCCTGTTTTCCTCCGAGGAAGAAGTGACTATCCATTCCTCCTTAACAGTAAAGGATTATGGCCGGGGACAGAACCGGTTTTACATTCGTCTGCATTTACCCGAGAGCCTGCAACAGGTCACCGGACAGGAGTACTACGATTTTGAACAGGAATACCTAACCCAGGGCCATCGCAGGGAAAAAGTCATTAAAAAACAGTTTACGGTTTCCCGGGATGAAATTGGGGAGTCCGTGGATTTTCATGGGATTCGGTGGCATGGCGAGGACATAGAATACACCCTGTATAACGACGGACAGGCCGTAACCCTGACCAATCACGGATGGTGATTGGTCGCCGGGATTATTTTCACCGGCAACGGAGTATGGAGTAGTTTTTGGACCTTTTCCCGGAAGGACCGGGTAAGCTTGGGTGGATTTTTACTTGAGAAAGGGGACCGGGATTGATGATGCTGGAATTAATGATGTTGCTTGTACCTGCGGGGTTTATCCTGCTTTATGACGGTTGGAGGAAACGACGGAAGAAGGAATACTTCGTTCATAGTCCTCTAACCTCCTGGCTTTTGGCGATTTTACCGATCTATCCCTTGTTTATGCAGTTGGAAAGGGACCTGATGGAGGGGGTGGAGACCACGCAAAATCTATTTTTGATGGGTGCCCTGCTGATCTTGGTGTTGGCTATTATCTATAAGACTTATTATGAAATCACCCACCGAAGAATCAACATCCATAACATGGATAAAGGAGCGGTGCAAAAACTTTTGGACCGGCTGATGGAGCAATACGACATTGACCATGAAAAGCAGTGGGAACCGGGAGACAAGGGAAAATACACCTTTCCCGACAGCAAAGGAAAAATCACGGTGGAGCCTCATTTATCGGGAGGGAGTCACCAGGTACTTACCTTCAAAAGGCTGGGGGAAATCCCCATGGGCCGGGAGCTTCTAGAGGATCTAAAGGAAGCCGCGGCATCGGAGGGGCGATCCTTTTCCAAAACCCTGGGTGTGGGGGAAATGGTAGCCGGGTTGGCCTTTCTAAGCTTGGCTGTATACTTGATTTGATTGGTGCTAACAGAGCGTGACAGGGGGACGAGTGACAGCGGGACGGAGTTTTTGTCATCATTGTATGACAAAAACTCCGTCCCGCTGTCACTCTGTCACGCTCTGTCACCCCTGTCGCAGCTAAGTGATTTTCCGCTGTTTTGGGGTATACATAGGGAAATGATCAAGGAGGGGATAATCATGATTACCCATAAGGATTTGAAACACCTACAGCGGTGTGTGGAACTGGCGAGAATCGCCGTGGAGAAGGGGGATCAGCCCTTCGGGTCGGTGCTTGTGTCAAAGGAGGGCAAGGTACTTGTAGAGGATCATAATCATATCTCCGGCGGGGACCATACCCGACACCCGGAGTTTGCCCTGGCCCGCTGGGCCGCAGAAAACATGTCTTTAGAGGAACGGGGGAAGGCCACGGTGTACACCTCCGGGGAACACTGCCCCATGTGCGCCGCCGCTCATGGTTTGGTAGGGTTGGGAAGGATTGTTTACGCAAGTTCCTCGAAGCAGTTGGTTACCTGGTTGGAGGAAATGGGGGTTCCGAAATCCCGGGTTCGTAGTCTGCCGATACAAGAGGTTATTCGGGACACCGTGGTAGAGGGACCGGCACCGGAGTTTTCCCGGGAGATCCGGGAGCTTCATCGAAGGTTTCACGAAGAAAAATCCTAAAGAACCATAGGGAGGAAGGAAGAATGAAAAAAGAGGTTTCGAAAAGGACGCTGAACGTGCTGGGATATCTATCCTTGATCATTGGTATGGGAGGTTTTATCAGCATCGGTTTTATCACCGTATATGCACTGATCCCCTTGACCCTGGGGCTGATTCTCGGCTTGATTGAATATCGGCTGACGACCAAACACGGAACCAAGGCCATGCAAATGCAGCTACGACCGGGGATCATTATTTCACTGTTGGGAATCGCCTTGGTGGCGGGATTCTGTTTGATCCTCTCCGTGGAAATGCCGCCGCCTTATTAGGGGACATAGGGACAGGTTCATTGTCCCTTTATGAGTTTTTCATATTTAATAGTCGATATTACCCCAAGGAGTGATCATTATGCCAAGAAATCCGCGTAAAAAAAGCGAGAGTGGGATTTATCATATTATGGTAAGAGGCATTAATCGACAAAATATTTTTGAAGATGAGGAAGATAAGCGGAGATTACTGGCGACGATCGAACGATATACCAATCAACAAATATGTGAAGTTTATGGTTATTGTTTGATGGATAATCATATTCATCTTCTCATTAAAGAAACAGGAAATAGCATATCCACAATAATAAAAAAAGTATCCGGAAGCTATGTTTATTGGTACAACAATAAGTATGAACGAACGGGACATCTGTTTCAAGAGCGGTATAAAAGTGAAGTGGTTGAAAATGAGGGATATTTGTTGAGGGTATTAAAATACATTCATCAAAATCCATTGAAGGCCGGAATTGTAAAGGAAATAGCAGATTATAAATGGAGTAGTTATAATGAGTACATCGATAAACCTAAAATTGTAAAGACAGAAAGTGTGCTACATAGATTTTCCACTAACAATCATCAATCTATTGAATTATTTACAAAATATACTAAGGAAAATAATAATGACCACCCTATATGTTAGGGTAGTTGTCGTATAAAACATTTCTTGTATAATGTAAGTACGACGATAATCCAATAAAGGGAGCGATCACGTGTCAACAGGAAAGAAAACCTCTAAACGTTATGATAAAAAAC